>JAKLLI010000260.1 GCA_023150195.1 Azonexus sp. | reverse complement strand
CCGCCATCCTCGCCTCGGCCTGCTGCCTCGGGCCGCTGGTCTTGGTCGCCTTGGGATTCAGCGGGGCATGGATCGGCAACCTGACCGTGCTGGAGCCGTATCGCCCGATTTTCATCGGTGCAGCGTTGGTCGCGTTGTTCTTCGCCTGGCGGCGCATCTACCGCCCTACGCAAGCCTGCAAACCGGGTGAGGTCTGCGCGATTCCCCAAGTGCGAGCTACTTACAAGCTCATTTTCTGGGTCGTGGCCGTGCTGGTCCTGGTCGCCCTCGGATTTCCCTACGTCATGCCATTTTTCTACTGATCGGAGTTCACCATGAAAAAACTGTTTGCCTCCCTCGCGCTCGCCGCCATTGTTGCCCCGGTGTGGGCCGCCACTCAGACCGTCACGCTGTCTGTACCGGGCATGACCTGCTCCGCCTGCCCGATCACCGTCAAGAAGGCGATTTCCAAGGTCGAAGGCGTCAGCAAGGTTGACGTGACCTTCGAGACCCGCGAAGCGGTTGTCACTTTCGATGATGCCAAGACCAGCGTGCAGAAGCTGACCAAGGCCACCACCGATGCGGGCTATCCCTCCAGCATCAAGCAGTGAACCACTGAACCCGAACCTGGGGCGATCATGGGACTGATCACACGCATTGCCGACAAGGCTGGCGCGCTTGGCAGCGTTGTTTCCGCGATGGGCTGCGCCGTGTGCTTCCCGGCCATCGCCAGCTTGGGCGCGGCCATCGGCCTCGGTTTTCTACAGGAATACGAAGGATTGTTCATCTCCAAGCTGCTGCCGCTGTTCGCTGTCGTGGCTTTGCTGGCGAACGCATTGGGCTGGCTCAGTCATCGCCAATGGCACCGCAGTCTGCTCGGCATGATCGGGCCAGCCATCGTGTTCGCTGGAACTGTCTGGCTGCTTGGCAACTGGTGGGCAGCACACCTCGTATACACCGGCCTGGCGCTGATGGTCGGCGTGTCGATCTGGGACTTGGTTTCGCCGGCACATCGCCGTTGCGGCCCGGACGGTTGCGAACTCCCCACGAAACAAGGCTGACGGCGGAAGTCGGCAGCCAACACAGAAAAGGAACGATGAATGACCACCCTCAAAATTACCGGCATGACCTGCGACTCCTGCGCGGTTCACGTCAAGGAAGCTCTGGAGAAAGTGCCTGGCGTGCAATCAGCGGAGGTTTCCTATGCCAAGGGCAGCGCCAGGCTCGCCATCGAGGCCGACACATCGCCGGATACGCTGACCGCTGCCGTGGCCGGACTCGGCTATCGGGCTACGCTCGCCGATGCGCCCGTGGCTCCGGCGGGCGGCGGATTGCTCGGCAAGGTGCGCGAATGGCTGGGCAGTGATGACAAGGCTGGCGGGGATGCTGGCAAGCTCCATATCGCCGTGATCGGCAGCGGCGGCGCCGCGATGGCGGCAGCGCTGAAGGCCGTCGAACAAGGCGCGCACGTCACGCTGATCGAGCGCGGCACCATCGGCGGCACCTGCGTGAATGTCGGCTGCGTGCCGTCCAAGATCATGATCCGCGCCGCCCACGTCGCCCACTTGCGTCGCGAAAGCCCGTTCGATGGCGGCATGCCGCCCACGCCGCCGACGATCTTGCGTGAGCGGTTGCTGGTCCAGCAGCAGGCGCGCGTCGACGAACTGCGTCATGCTAAGTATGAGGGCATCCTGGACGGGAATCCGGCCATCACCGTTCTGCACGGCGAAGCGCGTTTCAAGGACGGCCAGAGCCTTGTCGTTCGTTTGAACGATGGTAACGAGCGCGCTGTGGCCTTCGACCGTTGCCTGGTTGCCACGGGTGCCAGTCCGGCCGTGCCGCCGATCCCGGGCTTGAAAGAGTCACCCTACTGGACTTCGACCGAGGCCCTGGTCAGCGACACGATTCCCGAACGCCTGGCCGTGATCGGCTCGTCAGTGGTGGCGCTGGAACTGGCGCAAGCCTTTGCCCGACTCGGCAGCAAGGTGACGATCCTGGCACGCAGCACGCTGTTCTTCCGCGAAGACCCGGCCATCGGCGAAGCCGTCACGGCCGCGTTTCGCATGGAGGGCATCGAGGTACTGGATCACACGCAGGCCAGCCAGGTCGCGCATGAAGGCGGCGAATTCGTGCTGACCACGGGGCACGGCGAAATACGCGCCGACAAGCTGCTGGTCGCTACCGGCCGAGCGCCGAACACGCGCAGCCTGAATCTGGAAGCGGCGGGCATCGCACTCAATCCGCAAGGCGCTATCGTCATCGACTCCGGCATGCGTACCAGCGTGGAACACATCTACGCCGCCGGCGACTGCACCGACCAGCCGCAGTTCGTATATGTGGCGGCAGCGGCCGGCACCCGTGCGGCGATCAACATGACGGGCGGCGACGCAACCCTGAACCTGACCGCGATGCCGGCGGTGGTGTTCACCGACCCGCAAGTGGCGACCGTGGGTTACAGCGAAGCGGAAGCACACCACGACGGCATCGAGACCGACAGCCGATTGCTGACGCTGGACAACGTGCCGCGCGCGCTGGCGAACTTCGATACGCGCGGCTTCATCAAGCTGGTAGTCGAAGTGGGCAGCGGGCGCTTGATCGGCGTGCAGGCGGTCACGCCGGAAGCGGGCGAGCTGATCCAAACGGCAGCGCTGGCGATTCGCAACCGCATGACGGTGCAGGAGCTGGCCGACCAGTTGTTCCCCTACCTGACGATGGTCGAAGGACTGAAGCTCGCGGCGCAGACCTTCAACAAGGACGTGAAGCAGCTTTCCTGCTGCGCTGGGTGAGGAAAAGGAGGTGTTCTATGAACGCCTACACGGTGTCCCGGCTGGCCCTTGATGCCGGGGTGAGCGTGCATATCGTGCGCGACTACCTGCTGCGCGGACTGCTGCGGCCGGTGGCGTGCACCCCAGGCGGCTACGGCCTGTTCGACGAGGCGGCCTTGCAACGGCTGTGCTTCGTGCGGGCGGCCTTCGAAGCGGGCATCGGCCTCGATGCGCTGGCGCGGTTGTGCCGGGCACTCGATACGGCGGACAGCGACCAGGCCGCAGCGCAGCTTGCCGTGCTGCGCCAGTTCGTCGAACGCCGACGCGAAGCGTTGGCCGATCTGGAAGTGCAGTTGGCCACCCTGCCGACCGAGCCGGCACAGCACGCGGAGAGTCTGCTATGAACAGTCCCGAGCGTTTGCCGACCGAAACACCCAAGCCGTTCACCGGCTATCTGTGGGGCGCGTTGGCCGTGCTCACCTGTCCCTGTCATTTGCCGATTCTCGCCGTTGTGCTGGCCGGAACGACAGCCGGCGCATTCATCGGGGAACATTGGGGTATTGCAGCCCTCACGCTGACCGGCTTATTCATCCTTAAAACCTCAGTTGCTGATATGCATTGTGGCCAAAACGCTGGCAGGCTCTGGGTTTGGCGTTGATCGAGGAAGTCACCCGATGGGTGAGTCGAAATTGAAGCGTTCGCGCACCGAAGAAATGCTTTTGTCTT
>JAKLLI010000259.1 GCA_023150195.1 Azonexus sp. | reverse complement strand
CTGATCTCCACGCAGATGTGACTTCTCCAGCCAGGCCGATACTGCTGCCCTCGTCGGTTCCGTCAGCTCGAACTGCACCGGCCGCTGCGTTTTCCTCTGAATCACCATGGCCCGGGAAAGCACCTGGTTTCCATGGGTGACGTCGTGCACGCGCAGGTTGACGAGATCGCAGCCCCGCAGCTTGCTGTCGATGGCCAGATTGAACATGGCGAGGTCACGGACCGCATGGGAATTTTGCAGGTAGATGCGGATGGCCCAGATGTCCTTCGGCTTGAGCGGGGGCTTCTGGCCGACGAGCTTTCCCTTGTTCCAGGCTTCGCGCTTGTGGATAGTTTCCATGACAGACTCCTTGGTTGTTGATCGGAGCCTGATTGTTCAGCTAAAGATGCGGGGGGCTGTGCTACCCAAAAAAGCAGCCGTACTGGTCGGCATCGACGACGACCAGAAATTTGTCGACCGACTCCACTGTTGAGGCAGGCTCGTAGCCGTGCCACTTCAGGTCGGCCCGTTTCCAAAATACCTTCCACAGATTCTGAGTTCTGACATAGGTAGCCTTGGCAAACGGGTACTCGCGAATGATCGACGGATTGTCCCACTGCGGGCGAATCTCGAATATCTCAACGCTCCGGTCAGTCAGCCGATAGCCAATGTCGAGTTCCGGGCGTATGTGCGGTGCGGGGCGGCGCTTGGCCATGAAAGCTACCATGGCATTATCGATGCGCTTCCTGTCGAGATCGTTGAATGCCATGAGCTATGAACTGCCGGTTTGAGGAATCTCTGCCTCGACTGTGGTCATCGGCAGCTTGAGCAGCGCCTTCCTCAGAGTGTCAGCCATGTAATCCCAAATGCCGTACCCCATCTGTGCGTCGTCCCGGATGTTCGTCAGTCGTTCGATGGTGTTTTCGAGCAAGGGCTCATCCAGGGCCGACAATACAATGCATGCCTCGCTGTACTGGAGCGCAAGTGCGTCGAGGTAGCCGATATCACCGTACCCGTAGTCCATGGAGAACTTGACCGCAGTTTCGCACCAGAACAGCCGCAGTTCCAGAATGCCCAGCGGATCGCCGACGGCCTTGTTGTACTCTGATATCGCCTTCTTGGCCGCCGATACCGAGATGTTGGCATTGCGCTTGCGGCTGATATCCGGGGCTAGCGCTACCTGGATGCGTTGCTTGTAGGCTTCGAGCGGGCTCTCACCTAGACCGAAACGGGCATGCAGAAAGGTCTGGTTGTCCCTGTGGAAGGCATAAAGGTCGGCAACCAGCTGCTGCAACCCCGCCCGGTCGAAGTCAGCGAGCTTGCTCTTGACGTCAGACCAAGTGGGCTTGCTCTTAGAGCGTTTTGTGCGTTCGGTCATACGCGGATTTGGTTTGCTTGTTCTGCGGACCCGCCATTATCCTGAGACTGGCTATCCGAGACAATTCAGGAGAAACCGCCCCCGCAAACATTATCCGGATATGATCTTTGGGCATCCGGCCAACGGCAGCTTCGTGGCACACTGCCCATACAGGCGCTGTCGGCCGGAGCGGAAGTTCGTCCCTGCCTGGCGACGATCGTTTGAACGGCTGCTGTTACTTCGTGACCTGTCGCAGGTCAAATTCGAACAACTCGGCCTTTCTGCCGTCGGGAGTTGCTCTGCAATGCGTCGGCAATCTGTCGGGTAGCTGCCGGTGAAGGTTGGCTTAGTCTGAACGACGGCTTGCCTCGGCGGCGAAAGCCTGCGCCCCCTGCGCAGTCTGCCTCATGCCTGTCGGTTCTGGCACATCCAACCACCTGCAAGCACTCGTTCAAATGCGGTTACCGGCGCTCCAGTGGCCGGAGCAAACCGGCCAGTTTTTTGACCGCTGCTTCCATCTCATCCGGGGTGTAGGCCGCGAATCCCATGAGGAAGCCGGCCTTGTGCTTGTTCGACGCATGCAGTGCCGCCAGTCCCAATAGATCTATTCCGGCCCGGCGCGCGGTATCGATGGCCTCGCGCTCCGGAATATCGCGGATCAGGATGCAGGGCATCTGCATTCCGCCGACCGGCACTCTCGGTTCGACGAAATCGGCCAGGTGCTTGCGCACGAGGCGCACCAGCGCGTCGAGCCGATCGGCATAGACACCGCGCATGGCGCGCACGTGCGCCCCGAAGTGCCCACCTTCCATGAAGCGTGCCAGCGTCAGTTGCGGGATCGATGCGCTATGCCCGTCCATCATGGTGCGCGCAACCGTCATGGGCGCCACGAGTTGGGGCGGCAGCACCATGTAGGCGATGCGCAAGCCGGGGAATAGCGATTTGGTGAAGGTGCCGATGTAGATCGTCCTGTCGTGCGCATCAAGGCCCTGCACGCAGGCGGTGGGCCTGCCGGCATAGTGGAACTCGCTGTCGTAGTCGTCCTCGATGATCCAGGCGCGATGCTGTCGCGCCCACTCGATGACGGCAAGCCGCCTGTCCAGCGCCAGCGTCGTCCCGGTCGGGAATTGATGCGATGGAGTCAGATAGACCGCTTTGCCCGGCTGTGCCATGTCTACCAGGCGGGCCACTTGCATACCTTGGGCATCCAGCGGGACCGGCACGCACGCCAGCCCGGCGGCATCGAAAGCCTTCCGCGCCCCGTGGTACACGGGATCTTCGATGAAGATCCGGTCACCGTCATCGAGCAGCACGGTGGAGCACAGGGTCAGGGCCTGCTGCGAACTTGTCAGCACCAGTACGCACTCAGGCGTGGCGCGCCCCCCGCGTTCAAGATTGACGTGATCCGCAATGGCACGCCGCAGCGTCTCCATCCCCTGTGGATGGCTGTGCGCCAGAGCCCTGGCCCCGTATTCCTTCAATACCTGCCGCTCCAGGCGCTCCCAAGTCTGCAGAGGAAAACAGCGTGTTTCCGGCACGCCCGGGGCGAATGGACGGGGCGCCAGAGACTCGCGCACGCCCCCTCCCTGGAATATGGCAGCGCCGCGCTGACTCAGGCGCGTCGACTCGCGTCGCAAGCCGAGGTGTTGCGTAGCGCCGCGTCTTGACGAGCGCTGTGCCCGTTTCGACACGAAACTGCCACTGCCCACGCGGCGCTCGATGAACCCCTCGGCATGCAACTGGCTGTACGCCGACTCGACGGTATCGCGTGAGACGCCCAGAGATTTCGCCAGCGCGCGCGATGCGGGTAGAGGTTTGCCGACGTCGAGCGCACCATCGAGGATCAACTGCCGGATGGCACGCTGGATGCGCGCATGCCGCGGCAAGGTGCCATGCGCCGGGTCGCCCAGCCAGGTTTTGACGGATTCGAGTTGGGCGTGCTTGAACAATTGGTCTGCCTGTCATCAGAAAAGTGGCTGGGCGCAACAAGCCATTTTGAACTTATAAAGCAGCTTTCAATTCGGGTCAAGAACCCACCTTGCGGGAGTTGCAAACAGACCATGTCGTCACCCACCACACCCTCGTCCGTTCGTTTGAGCGATCTTGTCCATCCTGTCGTGGCCGGCCTGATTTCGGTCATC
>JAKLLI010000258.1:5038-7585 GCA_023150195.1 Azonexus sp. | reverse complement strand
GGCAGCAAACCCCAAAGAGGCCAAGAAACCGGCTGAAATCCAGTTTCGAAGGCCTGCAAAGGGAATGTGGCAGAAATTTTTGCATCGTCAGCAATGAATAGCCGAAGGCATCACGGTGTTTTTGGGTAACCTGTTAATCCACAACAGGAGTCTGTTCATGAAACACGCAATGAGGATTTTTTCCCTGCTGGCGGCGTTGACCGCTGCTCCCGCCATCGCCCATATGGATCACGGCAAGCCGCAGTTTGGCGGGGTGGTGGCCGAAGCTGGCATGGCGCAGTTTGAAATTGTTGGCGCCGGCAACGAGATTGTGGTTCACGTCACGCAGCATGGCGAGCCGGTCAATACCACCACCGCGACGGCCCGCCTGGTGGTGCTCGACGGTGCGAACAAGTCGGAAATCCTGCTCAAACCGGCGGGCAGCAATCTGTTCAAGGGCGCCGGCAAGCTGCCGAGTGGCGCCAAATTGATGCTCAATGCCAGCTGGCCGGCGCAAAAACCGATGCAGGCACGTGCCGTCGTACCTTGAGCGGGGCTAGTCCAGCAGTTGGACCGGAATGCGGAACCAGAAGCGGGAACCGCTGCCCGGTTCGCTCTCGACACCACAGGTACCGCCCATCCATTCACTCTGGCGTTTGAGCAGGGCCAGGCTGAGACCGGCACCTTCGTGGTCGCGGGTGAGACTGGTATTGAGCTGGGCAAATGGCTGGAAAAGTTTGAGCTGATCGATTTCGGTCATGCCGACGCCCGTGTCCGTCACCGAAAATTCGAAAATCGCACTGTTGTCGCGATAGGCGCAGTGTCCGACGCTGAGGATGATGGCCCCTTCATCGGTGAAAGCGAGGGCGTTGTGCAACAGGCTGAGCAGCATGCGCTCCAGCAAGTGGGGGTAGCCCGAGTAAATTTCTCGCGACGGATCATCGCTGTCGAGGATGATCTTGAGGCCTTTTTGCGTTGCCTGGGCACGCAGGATGGTGGCCGCGTGGTTGAGCACGTCATCCGGGCAGAAGGGGGTTTTACGGGGTGCCTTGAACGCCCCGGATTCCAGTCGGGTGAGTTCCATGATGTTGTCAAAAATGGTGAGCAGGCGTTCTCCGGAGGCCAGCAGCAAGGTGGCGGATTCCTTGCGCTCATTGTCGGAAACGCCGTCCAGTTCCAGCAGCTGGGCAATGCCGAGAATGCCGTTGAGCGGGGTGCGCAACTCATGGCTCATGTTGGCCAGGAAACGGGTTTTGGCGAAATCGGCATTTTCCGCCGTCACCCGTGCCATCTCCAGGGCTTCGTTGGATTTCGAGAGTTCCCGGGTGCGTTCCTTGACCTGGGCTTCCAGCGCCGTTTGCGCACTGCGCGCCAGACGCCGCTGACGGGTCAGCAGCCAGGCCATTTCCAGCGCAATCACCAGCAGGCTGACTGCGTACAGGGCGGCTTTTTGATACCAGCTGTCGAGCAGCGCCTGATGCGATTCCCCGGCAATTAGCAAGAGCGGGAGATCGTGAATGCGGCGATAGACGTAATCGCGATCGATCTGGTCCACTCGCGACAGAGTGCGGTAACGGCCATCGGCTTCGCCTCGATCCAGTCCGGCTTCCACCTCGCTCAGCTTGAAGGGCTTGCCCAACTGGTCGGGCAGCGGGGGATGTCTGGCCATCAGTCGGGAGTCGCCGGCGGCCAGGGAAAAGAGGGAAATATTGCCGTCGCGGCCGATATTGATGGTGGCGAGGATGGCTTCAAAATGCTCGGCGCGAATGGCGGTCTGTACCAGGCCGGCAAAACGGCCGTCGGGGTGGTTGATGCGTTGGCTGAGGGTGAACAGCCACTTGCCGGTAAAGCGCGAGAGCAGAGGTTCCGACAGTACCAGTCCGGCACTGGGATGGTTTTTCTGGCGCAGGAAATATTGGCGGTCGCCCACGTTGACCTTGGGAATTTCAT
The DNA here is from genome assembly GCA_023150195.1 of Azonexus sp. GTDB lineage: Bacteria > Pseudomonadota > Gammaproteobacteria > Burkholderiales > Rhodocyclaceae > Azonexus. Next base: position 5,656 of record JAKLLI010000258.1, on the reverse strand, counting down.
CCGTTTCGCCGGCGCTGTAGACCACCTGCCCCTGGTCATCAATGACGCGCAGGCTGAACTTCTGGGTTTCCGGAATGGCCTGTTCGCGCCGCAGTAATTCGCGATTGGCTTCAAGGACTGAAATTTTTGTGCGTTGGGTCAGATAGGGCGTAAAGGCGTAGGCGGCTTCCGTCAGGACAGCGTTGATCTTTTCGGTGCTGGTCTTGATCTGCTCATCGACCAGGGCCACAAGATTGGCCGAGCGCTGATGCGAATAACTCAGTTCCTGCTGATAGGAGTAGTAGAGATCGCGGCCCAGCAACGCCGCCAGTGTGCCAATCACCACCAGAAACAGGAGACTGAACCAGCGATCCTGTTGGCGTTCGTTTTCGGTCAGATCACTGAGGGGGTCGGTCATGCGCACGGCGGCCAATGGGCAGGGACGCCGATCTTAGCTGAAATGCATCGATCAGATCAAAGCGCGGTCGACGACCCCGGACGGCGAAAAATGCCGGGGCAGCCGCGGGGAGTGAATTGGCCATGTTTTATGCAGCAGTCGTCAGGCAGCGCAACATGGTGGAAAACAGCTGTTCTGGCTGGTAGGGCTTGGCGATGAATTCGTTCATCCCCGCCTGCAGG
>JAKLLI010000258.1:0-4956 GCA_023150195.1 Azonexus sp. | reverse complement strand
GTGTGCCGCCAGTTGCCGGATCCGGCGCGTGGCCTCCAGCCCGTCCATGTGCGGCATCTGCATGTCCATCAGAATGATCTGAAAGGGGATGCGGGTTGCCAGATCCAGCGCGCGCTGCCCATCCTCGGCAATGTCGGCCTGAACCCCAATGTCCTGCAACATCGATAGCGTGATTTCCCGGTTAACCGGTTCATCCTCGGCCAGCAGAACACGGATGCCGGCAAAGCCGTTGCGCAACATGTGTTCGGCGCTGCCCGCTGCGCTCAGGGTGGCGGTCGACGGCGCACGATGCCCTTTTTTCAGCGCGGCGGTGAACCAGAAGGTGCTGCCTTCACCCGGCACACTCTCGGCGCCTGCGTCGCCCTGCATCAGGGCAGCGATTTTACGGGTGATCGTCAGACCCAGCCCGGTACCGCCAAAGCGTCGACTGGTGGTCTGGTCGGCCTGGTGAAAGGCCGTGAACAGGCCGGACAGCGCTTCGGGGGCAATGCCCATCCCCGTGTCCTGCACCTCAAAGCGCAGGGTGACGGTTTCGCCGGTTTCGGCAACCTGTCTTGCACGCAGGGTCACCGTGCCACGGTCAGTAAATTTGACAGCATTGCTGGCGAAGTTGAGCAGGGCTTGCTGAAGTCGGGTGGGGTCGCCCTGAAGCAGGCGGGGCAGGGGGTGAATTTCACTGCGCAGGCGCAGGTTTTTGCTTTGCGCGCGCTCCTGCAACATGGAAACGACATTGCCGAAAATGCTCTCGATATTGAGTGGCAGCATTTCCAGTTCAAAACAGCCAGCTTCGATCTTGGACAGGTCCAGAATGGCGTTGATGATTTCCAGCAAATGGGCGCCGGCGGCTTCCATCTTGTCGAGGCGGGTGACTTGTTCAGGTTGCAGTCCTCCCATGCGCAGCAGATGCGCGAGGCCGTTGATGGTGTGCAAGGGGGTGCGGATTTCGTGCGACATGCTGGCCAGAAAGGCACTTTTGGCCAGATTGGCTTTCTCGGCCGCTTCCTTCGCCAGTCGCAGTTCAGCCGTTCGTTCGGCAACCTGGGTCTCGAGCGCCTGGCGGTGGGCATCCAATTGTTGTTCAATGGCCTTCTGTGCGCTGATGTCGGCGTGAATGCCCAGCATGCGCATGGCGTGCTGGTCCTTATCCCAGTGCACCACCTTGCCGATAGAGCGCAGCCATTTCCAGCTGCCGTCGGCTGCCCGCCGACGGTATTCGACCGACTCCGGGCCACCTTCTTCCAGGCATTTCTCAAACGCCGCCTCAACGGCCGGTTTGTCGTCGGGGTGGATGTTGTCCAGCCACACCTTGAGTGAACCCTGGAATCGTTCCGGGGCGTAGCCGAGCAGGCGCGGATATTCGTCGCTGACCTGGGTCAGGCCGGTGCTCAGGTCGAGGTCGAACCAGGATTGATTGGCAGCGTTCAGCGCCAGACGCAGGCGGGCTTCATTTTCCCGCAGGGGTGGCGATTTTTTCGGAGATGTCACGTGCCACGCCAAAGAGGCCGATGATTGCGCCCTCACTGTTGTGAATGGGGTATTTCCGGTTATCCACCCATCCCTCGCGGCCATCCTTGCTGCGGAAGGGCTGAATTTCATGCGCGACCAGTGCACCGGCGAAAACGGCCTTTTCCAGTCGGTAGTACGCATCGGCCAGATGTTCCGGAAAGACATCGTAATCCGTCTGGCCAATCAGGTCGGTCCAGTGCCGGGTGTTTTCGGTAATGCTGACCAGCGTCTGGCTGGCGCCGGTGAAGACGTGGTTGCGATCCTTGAAGTAGATGAAATCGTCCGAGCTTTCCATCATTGCCCGGAAATTGAGCATGGTGTGCTCGGCATCGGCCGCCTCGCTTAGTTGTCGCGCGTCCTGTAGCCGGAGTTCGCGGGCCGTGGGGCCCACCTCTGTCAGCAGGCGGCAACTACCCCGGCAGCACAGGATGCGGCCGCGGGCATCGCGCAGGCGGATCGTGAAATCAGCCGGGGGTAAGGCATCGGCGGCACACACGCGGTGGGCGATGTCATGATCATCCGGGTGAATGAGGTCGAGTAGCGCAGACTGACCGTTGAGCAGTGTTTCGGGCGGGTAACCCAGCAGTGCCTGACTGCCGAGTACGGCCAGCACGGCCGGCGGCTCTCCCGGCATGAAACGAATTTGGCAAGCGGCATCCATGTTCTCCGACATCTGCTCTGACCCTCCTTGCCAGCTATCATAGCCCAGTGTTGTGCCCGGATTGCGGTCTGGCCGCAGGCGGGACGGTATAATCGCGCTCTTTTCTTGATTTGCAGATCACCGTGACTCAGCTCGACGACGAAATTTCCCGCCGCCGCACTTTTGCGATTATTTCCCACCCCGACGCGGGTAAAACCACCCTGACCGAAAAACTGCTGTGGTTCGGCGGTGCGATTCAGGTGGCCGGTGAGGTGCGCGCGCGCAAGGCCTCGCGCCATGCCACGTCAGACTGGATGGAACTGGAAAAGCAGCGCGGTATCTCCGTGACTTCGTCGGTGATGCAGTTTCCTTACCGGGAATGCATGATCAATCTGCTCGATACCCCGGGCCACGAAGACTTTTCGGAAGACACCTACCGCACCCTCACCGCCGTCGATTCGGCGACGATGGTGATCGACTCGGTCAACGGCGTTGAAGCCCAGACAATCAAATTGCTGAACGTCTGCCGCATGCGCGACACGCCCATCCTGACCTTCATCAACAAGATGGACCGCGAAGGCAAGGAGCCGATCGATCTGCTCGATGAAATCGAGTCGGTGCTCGGTATCCAGTGCGCGCCGATGACCTGGCCAATCGGCATGGGCAAGCGTTTTCGGGGTGTGTATCACCTCTACGATGACAGCATCGCTTTCTTTGACCCGCAGGCCGAGAAAGGCACAGCCGAGATCATTCAGGGGCTGGACAATCCCCGCCTCGACGAATTGATCGGCACGCAGGCTGACGAGTTGCGCATGGATATCGAACTGGTGCGCGGTGCTTCGCATGCCTTCGACGCCGAGGCCTATCTGTCGGGCAAGCAATCGCCGGTGTTCTTCGGTTCTGCGGTCAACAACTTCGGTGTGCAAAGTTTGCTTGATGCCGTGGTCGACCTGTCGCCGGCGCCGATTGCCCGGCCGGCGGTGACGCGCCAGGTGCAGCCGAACGAAGCCAAGTTCTCCGGCTTCGTGTTCAAGATCCAGGCCAATATGGACCCCAAGCACCGCGACCGTATTGCTTTTTTGCGCGTCTGTTCGGGCCGCTTCGACCGGGGTATGAAGGTCAAGCAGGTAGCCAGTGGCAAGAATCTGTCGATCAACAACGCGATCACCTTCATGGCGCGTGACCGTTCGACGACCGACGAGGCCTGGCCGGGCGACATCATCGGCATTCCCAATCACGGCACCATCCGTCTCGGGGAAACCTTTACCGAAGGCGAGGAACTGCGCTTTACGGGTATTCCCTCCTTCGCGCCGGAGTTGTTCAAACTGGCGCGTATTGCCAATCCGCTCAAGATCAAGCAACTGCAAAAAGGGCTGCAGCAATTGGCCGAGGAGGGGGCAACCCAGTTGTTCCGCCCGATTTCCGGTTCCGATCTGATTCTGGGGGCCGTGGGTTCGTTGCAGTTTGACGTCGTTGCCAGCCGGCTGGAAAACGAATACGGCGTACAGGTGATTTTCGAGCACTACAACTGCGCGACGGCGCGCTGGATTACCGGCGATGCGGCCGAGTTGCGCCAGTTGTCCGACCGTTACACTGCCAATGTCGCCCTCGATGGGGCCGATGACCCGGTATATCTGGCGCCGAACAATGTCTATCTGAACATGGTCAAAGAAAAATATCCCAACTTGCGCTTCCTTGAGGCGCGCGAAGTCGCGTAACGGGGAGTTGAACATGACGGTCAGGGTTCAGGAAGCGGATTTTGATGTTGGCGTGGAGTTGACCGCGCTACGGGCAGGGGATGCACGCGTGGGGGCGCTGGCCAGTTTTCTTGGACTCGTGCGTGACCTGAATGATGGATCAAGTATTTCCGAGATGACCCTGGAGCATTATCCGGGCATGACGGAAAAGGCCCTCACTGAAATTGTTGACGAAGCCAGGGGCCGTTGGGAAATTTTCGATACGCTGGTGATCCATCGTGTTGGTCCACTCAAGCCTTGCGACCAGATTGTCTTGGTCGCCGTGACCAGCGCGCATCGTGGCGAGGCCTTTGCCGCCTGCGAATTCATCATGGATTACCTGAAGACCCGGGCGCCCTTCTGGAAAAAAGAGGCTACTGCCGACGGTGGTCGCTGGGTGGATGCCAGGGAAAGCGACGATGCTGCGCAGCAGCGCTGGCAAAAGACGGCGGGCGATGGGGTTTGACGGGCCGTAGCAAGGTTTGGCGGCGACTGGCAGAATTCGTGGAATGGTGTAAAGTCAAAGTGTGGTCTGACTGAAGGAGATAAGCTCATGGAAATCGCATCAATCGGTTCATCTGGGGCCTATGCCAATTCCGGCATTCAGGCTGCGCAACCGCAATCGGCCTCTCAGGAAGCACCGGTGGAGCGTAGCGAACGTCGCCCGGAGTCCCAGGAAACAAGCACCGCAGAGGCGCCGCGCCCGGTGGTCAACGCCCAGGGTCAGCAGACCGGGACCCTGATCAACGTCACCGCGTGATCGTTCGCGTGTTGTCGGGCTGAATCATGGTTTCTGGCGCCGCCGCCATCTCCAGTAGTCTTTATGGGCAATTGCAGGCCCAGTCGGTGCGTCGTAGCGCCGAACAGGCGGAATCCCGTGCCAATGCCTTGCAGGCAGCGGCGGCCAATGCACGGCGCGATGCGGATCAAGCGAACGAAAAAGCCCGGACACTCGCAGCAGAGTCCAGTCAGGCACAGGGCGAGGCACGTGATGCCCGCCGTGGCGTAGCCGTGCTGGATCAAGCCGAGCAGGGCAGCCCGCTCAGTCAGCGTCTGGCGACGCTTGCCAATGCC
>JAKLLI010000257.1 GCA_023150195.1 Azonexus sp. | reverse complement strand
CGAGAAGGCTCAGGAGGCGGTTTCCCGGATCAATGCCCAAGGTGAGATCGATGGCATGCGGCCCATCGTGTTCACCACGCTGATCAATCCGGACATTGCGGCCATCGTCCATCAGGCGGATGCCTTCAGCCTGCCGTATTTCGAAACCTTCCTGGCGCCGCTGGAGGCGGAGCTGGGGATGAAATCCAACCACACGGTCGGTCGCTCGCATGGCACGGCAGACAGTTCGGATTACAAGAAACGGATCGAATCGATCAACTACACCCTGGCCCACGATGACGGGATTACCGACCGTGATCTGGAAGCCGCAGATGTGATTCTGGTCGCCGTTTCACGTTGCGGCAAAACGCCGACTTCGCTGTACCTGGCCATGCAATTCGGTCTCAAAGCCGCCAACTTCCCCTTGATCCCGGAAGACTTTGATCGCGGTCGACTGCCCGGTACGCTGGAAAAACACCGCGCCAAACTCTTCGGCCTGACGATTCAACCGGAACGGCTGGCACAGATTCGCGAAGAGCGGCGCGCCGGCAGCAAATATGCCTCCCTGGCCAATTGCCGTTACGAAATTGCCGAAGCGGAAAAAATGATGCGCCGCGAAGGCATTCGCTGGCTGGATTCATCGACCAAGTCGATCGAGGAAATTTCCGCCACCATCCTGCAGGAATTGAAGCTGCGCTAAGACGTGCCGGCTGCAATTCGGCGGCGCAAGGCCTCGAACAGGCAGACTGCCGCCGCAGCCCCCACGTTCAGCGACTCGATGCGGCCCGGCATGGGAATGCGGACTCTTTGGGTAGCCAGCGAGATCAGGGCGTCGGAAACCCCTTGTCCCTCGGCACCAAAAATCCAGGCAAGCGGACCCTGCCAGGCGGTTTCGTACAGATCGCTCGCACCTTCCAGGCAGGTGACCAGTGTCGTTCCACGGTAGGTCTGCATGATTCCGGCCAAGTCAGCCTGTTCGGTGATCGCCAACGCGAAATGCGCACCCTGCCCCGCCCGCAAGACTTTAGGCGACCAAGCAGAAGCGCAGCCCGCAGACAAAGCAATCTGCGATACACCGGCGGCCACGGCAGTACGCATCAAGGTGCCAAGGTTGCCGGGATCCTGAACGCCATCGAGCAAAACCAGGTCCTGCCCCAAGTCGACCGGTGTCGTTGCCTCAGGCATGGGTGCCAGGGCAAGCAGGCCGCTGGGCGTATCCACAATGCCCAGATCGCGCATCAGCGCATCACTCAACACAATGAGATCGCGATGCCCAAAGTGCTCGGCGATTTCTCCGCCTTTTAGGGCGGAATCATTGACGATCAAGGTTTCCAGCGGCCCGAAACGATCTTCCCAGGCCGTGACCAGATGGACACCGTCAAGGAGCGTCAGGCCGGTTTTGCGCCGTTCGCGCCCCGACTCGGCGAGCCGTTTCAGCTGTTTATAGAAACTGTTGTCTCGCGACTGAATCTGCTTCATTGCCCATCCAGCAGCTTACGCACGGGCCCAAAGCTGCGACGATGCACGGGCGAGACCCCATGTGCGACCAGTGCAGCCAGATGCGCTGCGGTGGGGTAGCCCATGTGCCGATCGAAGCCATACAGGGGGTATTGATCATGCAGCGCCAGCATGCCCGCATCGCGGACGGTTTTGGCCAGGATGGACGCGGCGGCAATTGACGCAATCTTGCCATCCCCCTGCACCACCGCCTCGGCAGGCATGGGCAATTGGGGACAACGGTTACCGTCGATCAAGGCCTTGACCGGCGCAATCGCCAAGGCCGCCACAGCCCGCTGCATGGCCAGCATGCTGGCATGCAGAATATTCAGTCGGTCGATTTCCTCGAGGCTGGCTTCAGCGACCGCCCAGGCCAGCGCCTTTTCGCGGATTTCAGCGGCCAGCGCCACGCGTTTGCGTTCGGAAAGCTTTTTGGAGTCATTCAGCCCGGAAATCGGGCGCGCCGGATCAAGAATCACCGCTGCAGCGACGACGGGGCCAGCCAATGGACCCCGACCTGCTTCATCCACACCACAAACCCGCCCTTCCGGCACGATCAGCGCAGGCATTCGATCACGGCTTGCGCCGCCTTCTCCGCATTGTTTTGCTGTAGCAGCACATGCAATTCAGTGAATGTCGACTCGACGGCCCTGGCATTGTCGTTATCGTGATAGAGCGCCACCAGCGCCTCTGCGAGGCGCTCGGGCGTTGCCTCGTCCTGCAGAATTTCCGGAACGACAAATCGCCCACACAAGACATTGGGCAGGCCGACATACGGCAGATAGGCCATGCGCTTCATCAGCCAGTACGAAAATTTCGCGATCTTGTAGGTAATCACCATTGGTCGCTTGATCAGCGCCGCTTCAAGCGTGGCGGTGCCGCTCGCCACCAGCGATACGTCGGCAGCCCCCAAAGCATCCTGAGCATGGCCAAATAGCAAGCGGAAGGGAATTTCTCCCGCCTGTTGCTGATAAATGGCCGTTTCAAACTGCAACCGGGTTTCGCGCGTGGCCAGCGGTACAACAAACAAGGCATTGGGCAAGGCCGATTCGCGAATCTTTTTTGCCGTTTGTACGAAGGTATCGGCCATCATGGCCAACTCGCCCTGGCGGCTGCCGGGCAACATGGCAATCACCGGAATGTCCCGGGCAATGCCCAGCTTTTCGCGGACATCCCTTTTGCGGGTTTGCAGGGGAATCTGGTCGGCCATCGGATGGCCGACGTAACTCACGGGTATCCCCGCCTTCTGGTAAATCGGCGGTTCCATCGGAAACAGGGCCAGCACACGGTCAACCGCACGACCAATCTTCGCGATCCGGCCACCGCGCCAAGCCCAGATGGACGGACTCACGTAGTGGATGGTCCGGATGCCGGCATGTTTGAGCGCGGTTTCCAGCCCAAGATTGAAGTCAGGCGCATCGACGCCGATGAAAATATCGGGGCGAATGTCCAGCAGACGTTTTTTGAGTTGACGGCGTACCCCGGAAATTTCCCGGTAATGCTTGAGCGCATCCCAGTAGCCCATGACGGACAAGGTGCTCATCGGCCACCAGGGCTGGAAGCCCTGCCCCTGCATTTTTGGACCGCCGATACCGAAGAATTCGGCATCGGGGAAATGCTGCTTCAAGGCCGCCATCAAATGCGCGGCCAGCAGGTCACCGGAGGCCTCACCGGCCACCATGGCAATTCTCAAGGCGTGGCCCATGTCAGCGAATAATGCCTCGCTTGGAGACAGCCAGAAAATCGACAAAGCGCTGCACATCGGGCTGCGTTTTGGCATCTGTAGAGGGTGCGGTAGGCGCGTTTGAGGGCGAGCAGCGAGTCTGCCGTAAATCCACGACGCTTCAAACCTTCGACATTGATTCCATAGGGCTGTGCGGTGTTGCCGGCGGCCATCAGGTAAGGTGGCACATCCTGCAAGATGACCGAGCCCACGGCCGTCATCACGTGCGCACCAACGCGGCAGAATTGGTGCACACCGGTAAAGCCCCCGAGAATGGCCCAGTCTTCCACCGTCACATGCCCTGCCAACTGGGAATTGTTGGCAAACGTGGTTTTGTTGCCGACCTGGCAATCATGCGCAATATGCACATAGGCCATGATCCAGTTGTCGTCACCAATGCGCGTTACGCCGCAATCCTGCACGGTGCCGAGATTGAAGGTGCAAAACTCGCGAATGACGTTGCGGTCGCCGATTTCCAGTCGGGTTGGCTCGCCGGCGTACTTTTTGTCCTGCGGCACTTCGCCTAGCGAGCAGAACTGGAAAATACGGTTGTCTCGCCCGATCCGGGTGTGTCCGTTGATGACGGTATGTGGACCAATGCGGGTGTTATCGCCGATTTCGACGTTGGGGCCGATGATGGCGTAGGGCCCGATTTCGACATTGCGACCGATCCGGGCAGCCGGATCGACAATGGCTGTTGCGTGAATCATGTTCAGAGATCCCGTTTCGCGCACATCAATTTGGCTTCGGCGGCCAGTTGACCGTCGACACGCGCTTCACCCTTGAATTTCCAGACCCCCCGCATTTGCCGCTCGATCTGAACATGGAGGTGCAACTGGTCACCCGGCAACACGGGACGTTTGAAGCGGGCTTCATCGATACCCGCGAAATAGAACACGGTATCCGGCGATGGTTTTTCGTCCATTGACTTGAACGACAGAATGCCTGCGGCCTGCGCAAGTGCTTCCATGATCAAGACCCCGGGCATCACGGGATGATGAGGAAAATGGCCGACAAAAAATGGTTCATTGATGGTGACGTTCTTGTAAGCATGGATCGATTTTCCCAGCTCCATCTCGACCACACGGTCCACAAGAAGGAAGGGATAACGATGCGGAAGATGCTCCATAATTTCGTTAATATCCATCATTTAATCAATTCCCTGTATCAATTTCTTCAAGTTTTCTCTCAAGTTCTGAAATGCGATCCGCGAGTTTTGAAAGGCGGCGAATATGCGAAGCATTGCGCAGCCACTCATCATGGGTATCAAGCGGAAAAACGCTGGTATAGACCCCGGGTTTCAGAATGTTTTTCATGACCAGCGAACCACCGGAAACTGTCGTGCCACCGGCAATATTCAAATGTCCGGAAATCATCCCGGCACCACCGACGATACAGTGTTCGCCGAGTGTCGTACTTCCCGCGATCCCGGTACAGCCTGCCAGCACGGTACGCGCACCAATCTGGCAGTTATGCGCGATATGCACCAGATTATCGATTTTGCATCCATCGCCGATCACCGTGTCACTCAGGGTGCCACGGTCAACTGCTGAATTGGCACCAATTTCAACATCGTTCCCAATCCGGACAATACCGAGTTGTGGAATCTTGACCCAATCCATGCCATCGGGTGCAAAACCAAAGCCATCGGACCCGATGACCGTCCCTGAATGAATAATGGCGCGTTGGCCAATCTGGCAACCGTGATACACGGAAACATTGGGATAAAGCACGGAATCATCGCCAATGGCAGCACCATCCTGAACCACGCAACCCGGATAAAGCACCACCCGCTCACCAATCACGACATCCCGACCGATGCTCACCCCGGCACCAATCGCAGCGGAATGCGGTACCTGGGATGCCAACGATGCAGTGACATGCACGCCAGCAAAACCATGCACGGGTGGATTCATCAGCGTGGCCAAGCGCGCGTAATACGCATAGGGATTGCCCGTAACAATACGCGGTCCGGTAAAGGCGTCGGCAGCATCTGGCGCAAGGATGACTGCTGCAGCGGTTGTTGTCTGCAAGAGATTGCGATACTTGCGACTGCTCAGAAAGGAAATATCCTCCGGTCCTGCCGCATCGAGCGGCGCAATGCGTGAAACACGCGTTTGAGCATCTCCAAGCACATCGCCGCCCAACTGGGCGGCGATTTCTGCAAGCGTAAAGGATGGCCGCTCTGCCGCCATTACTTGCCTTCCGAGAGTGCCTTGATGACCCGATCCGTCACATCCAGGCGAGGGCTGACCCAGACCACATCCTGCAAAATCAGATCGTATTTTTCGCTCTCGGCAATCTGTTTGATCGCCCGATTGGCCTTCTCGATCACGGCCGCGTTTTCTTCGTTCTGGCGCAGATTCAAATCCTCACGGAATTCACGCTGACGGCGCTGAAATTCGCGGGAAAGCTCGCCAAATTCCTTCTCCTTGGCACGACGTTCGGTTTCCGCCATGGTCACGGAGTTCTTTTCAAGATTTTCCTGCAGGCCTTGCAGTTGCTTGGCCATACGCTGCAAATCCTGATCGCGCTTGGAGAATTCACTTTCCAGCTTCTTGGCCGCCTTCTGGGCAGCCGGCGCATCGCGGAAAATGCGCTGGGTATTAACGTAGCCAACTTTCAGTTCCGCAGCGGCCGCGCCGGTCGCAAAAAGCGCGGAAATCAGGGAAGCAACGACGATTGATTTAGCTTTCAACATGACACTCCTGTATCAAAATGTGGTGCCCATCTGGAATTGGAAGGTTTCCGTCTTATCGCTGGCGGTATCGTTCAGGGGGATACCGTAGCTGAATTTGAGCGGACCGATCGGTGAAATCCAGGCGGCTGACACCCCGGTAGAGTAACGCAGTTCGCTAAATGCCAACTTTTCGTTTTTAGCGTAGACCTGGCCGGCATCGAAGAACACGCCCATACGGAAATTCTTTTCCATACCGGGCAAGGCCCACAGCACTTCGGCATTACCAATCACGCGACGATTGCCACCCAGGCGATATTCGTTGCCATTGGCATCCTGATAGGCCTGCCCAAGCGAGGAAGCCTTGTAACCCCGCACCGAAGTCACGCCACCCGCGTAGAAATTCTTGAAGAAGGGCAAATCCGTTTGCCCATAACCATTCGCATAACCAACATCGCCGTTCAGCATGAGCGTAAAACGCTTACTCAGCGGGATGTAATGCTGCAACTGATAATTCAGGCGGTAGTAGGTCAGATCGCCACCGGGCAAAGCCACCTCAACCTGGGCTTTCTGATAGGTGCCCGTGGTGGGGAAAAAGTAGCTATCCTTGCCATCATTGGTCCAGGTCAAGGTCGCTGGCAACGAGAGATTACGCGCCCCGTGCGTATTGACGAAATCGACGTAATGCTGCGGACTGATGTCGTACAGTGTGATCTTCGTCGTATCCAGACCAAGACCCACAGTCAGGGACTGTTTGTCTCCAATCGGGAATCCCAGTCGGACACCGCCACCCGTAGACGCAGAGGAGTAATAGGCGATCGCCGTAGATTCGGTATTGGTGGTGCGATGATAGATATCGAAGCCTTGGCTTACCCCATCGACCGTGAAATACGGGTT
>JAKLLI010000256.1 GCA_023150195.1 Azonexus sp. | reverse complement strand
AATGCCGGCCTTTGCAACCGGCAGATTCATTCTCGCCAAATCGCACGCGTTTTCAGACCCTATTCGCGGCTGTCATTGGCCGATCCCAAAGCTCACGATCTGCCCGCGGTGGTTGCTGGTCAGGTCAGTGAAGAACTCGCAACCCTGTAGCGCTAGCGAGTCATGCAGCCACACGTGGTCGATGTCATACAGCGGCAAGCCGGCGCGGTAGGTGGCGCGCCATTCCGACGCGCCGCGAGATGCCAGATGATATCCGCCGCACATCGTCGCGAACTGGTCGAAGCCGATGCTGCGCGCCGTCGCGTTGAAGTCGCCGACGATGAGATCGATGCGCACGCCCGCGGATTCGAGCCTGCGGCAGGTTTGCGCCACGTCATCCAGCAGTGCGGTGCGCAGGATCAGCACGTGGCTCAATCCATCGACAGCGAAGATGCGCAGCGGCGGCGCATGGGGCCGGTCGATGCGCGCGATCATTGCCCCGCCATTGTGGAAGTCGAAGGTCTTTTCCTTGTCAACCGGCCAGCGCGAAAGGACCGCGACACGATCGGCGCCGCCTTCGTTGTCCTGCCGGCGGTTGACGAACGTCCAGCCCGGCCCCATCGCGCCGGTCAACCGACCCAGCTTCGGCTTGCCGGGCGCTTCGCTCAGAACAACGATATCCGGCCCATGGGATCGGATCCGGTTGATCATGACATTCCAGTGTTGATCGTCGCGGCGTCCGGGCGGGCCGCCCCACCACACGTTCCAGTGCATCAATCGGATCGGAGTCTGCAAGGCAACGGTGCCGGTCTGAAGCGGCGTGCCGGTCATGTCCGCGACCGCCAGCATCGCGGCCAGGGCGCCGATGCCCGCCAGGGCGAATCGCATCCGGCCGATCGCGTGGCCGCGCCGTGCCGCGTCATACACGATGGCCGCCAGGCCCAGCGGAAGCAGCGGCACGTACATCATCAACGCCGTGGCGAGCGTTCGATCGCGCAGCCATTGCCCGAGAAGTCCGGCCAGCAGGGCGGCGACCAGGGTCGACGTCGTCGCATTCAGAACGTGAGGTGCAAGCCGTTTCATCCGGACCTGTAAGCCTCGTCGCGGCGGGGGTTCAATGCAAGCGGGTGTAACTTTTCTGTGTGGCGATCACGCGGCGTGCTTTGAGTCCCAATAGGTGTCCCACAGGCCGCTGTATTGCACGCAGCGGATGGTGCCCATTCGTTCGGCTCGGCGGATTCGCCAGCGGGCACTGTTGATCTTCAGTCGCTTGCCCAGCACGTTCTTTGCCCCGCCTTCGATCAACCCGCTGCCAATCGGCAGGCCTTGCTCCAGGCGTTTGCCATACCAGAGGCTGTCGCGATTTTCCTCCAGGTAATGCAGCAGCTTGACCCAGGCCGCCGCGGTCGTGGCCGTTGCATCGGGCGGGCCGATGTTGCGCAGATGCTCGATGAACTTCGGACCGCCCATCTCGATGAGTTCGATGATCCGCTGGCCGACCCATTGCTCGGCCTTGTCCGTTGCCAATGGCACGGCGGCGGCATACAGGTAGAGCATCAGGTGATAGACGTCCACCACCCACTGCACATCCGGGCCAGCAAATCGCTTGGCCGCCTGATCCCAGATCCATCGTGCCCCATCGGCCAGAATGCTCAGCTTCTGATCCCTGGGCAGCCCCAGTGCTTTGCAGAGCCGCTGCCAGCTGGCGCCGATGACATGGCATGGGGCGATGGCGCAGATGCCCATTCTCACCGATGGCAAGTTCAGCACGCGATCGTTCCAATGCTGGGGCTTGGCCGGGGCAACCGGCTGGCGTTTGCTCAGAACGCTCAGACGCATCTCCCGCCAGCCACCGACGGTGTTGATCTTCAAACCATCGGTGGAGAACTCTGCCTCCCCCTGGGCCGCGGCGAAGGCTTTGTGCGGTTCGGGACTGCTGTTGATCCACTTCTGCATCGCCAGCCCCTGCTCGTCGCACATCTCCCGAATCACGTCATTGCTGGTCTGAATGTGACACAACTCCTTGAGATTCCTTTCCGCTTCGTCAAACGAACGACCGCTGCCGGCCAGCACGAGCATCCGCTGGGCATGGGGCGTGAGGCGATGCTTGCCCGCCACCCCCGCCCAGCTTTCCCAGGGAATCTGCTTGGCTTTGCAATGCCGGCAGGCGTAATACCGCCGATCGATGGTGATATGCCCGATGCTGCTGAGCACCTTCTTTACTTTGCATCGCTTGAACGAGGCCTTTTTTCCGCAGGCACAGGACAAACTACAGACCCCTCGTATATTTCCTTTGCAGGAAAACCGTGATTCAATAATAGATGCGTCATCGCGGGCATCGGAGCGTAGCGGAGATGCCCGCGATGACGCGGCCGGCGGCAGATCGTTGACCCCTGGGCGTGCATGCCCGCGTGCATGCTACGCCGGTAAAAAGCCGGATCGCCGCCGGTCTCGTGGATCAAGCCCGAACAGCCGCCAGAGCGTCGCGACCCTGCGTCGCGCCAGCTCGCATTCGCGAGAAAGGGATGTCTCCATGGATTGTGTCACACCCGCCGCCGTTGACGTTGGAATCGACGTGTCCAAGGCCAAGCTGGACGTATGCCTGTTGCCCGGCGACAAGAGACTGTCGTGCGGCAACGACGAGCAGGGCGTCGCCCAGGTGATTGCTTTGCTCAAAGACCAGCCGGTCAGACGGGTGCTGCTGGAAGCAACCGGCCGCTACGAACGCCACGTCGCGTCGGAACTGCTCGAGGCCGGCTTTGATGTGACGGTGGTCAATCCCCGTCAGGCCCGCGACTTTGCCAGGGCCCTGGGCAAGCTGGCCAAGACCGACCGCATCGACGCGCACACCCTGGCACAGTTCGCGCAACTGGGTCATACGCGTCTGTGTGAGAAACAGCCCGAAAAACGCACGCTTCTGGATGATCTGGTCACGCGGCGTCGCCAGGTCACGCGGATGCTGGCCACGGAGAAGACGCGCTTGCAGGTTCCGCAGAACAAGACCACGCGGACGATGATCGCCCGGGTGATCCGCCTGCTGGATCAGCAACGCCAGGACCTGGACCGGCGCATCGCGCAGTTGATCGAGTCAGATGATGACTGGAAGAATCGCCGCGACCTGCTGAGCAGCGTGCCGGGCATCGGCATCGCCACCGCCAGCCAACTGGTGGCGGACCTGCCGGAACTGGGCAAGCTCAATCGTCAGCAGATCGCGGCCCTGGTCGGCGTGGCGCCGATCAACCGCGACAGCGGTGCCATGCGCGGCAAGCGAGCCATCGGCGGCGGACGGGCTTCGGTGCGCTGCGCGCTGTACATGGCGGCGTTCTGCGCCATGAAGTTCAATCCGCTGCTTCGTCCATTCGCCGAGCGATTACGCGGCGTGGGAAAGCCGTTCAAGGTGATCGTCGTGGCCGTCATGCGCAAACTGCTCGCCATCCTCAACATCATGATCAAGGAAAATCAGCCATGGAACCCAAAACTAAAAACGGCTTGAATTTCATCACAGCCGCTTTTCCTGCCCCCAAGCAAGAAAGAAACATTTG
>JAKLLI010000255.1 GCA_023150195.1 Azonexus sp. | reverse complement strand
TATGCTGTCTGGCAGGCGCAACACGGCCACGCCGTTTTTGCCGGACACGATGCGTCGACCGCGGCCCTGCTGGCCGGTGCCGGCCTGCTCACTGCCCTGCCCCTGATGGCCTTTGCCGCTGCTACACGGCGGCTGGATCTGGTCACCGTGGGCATGCTGATGTACATCAACCCCAGCCTGCAATTTTTGACCGCCATCCTGCTCTTTGGCGAGGCCATGAACCCGGCAAGGTATCTGAGTTTTGGGCTGATCTGGGCAGGCTTGTTCATTTTTAGCCTCAGTCTTTGGCAAAAGCATGCCCGAAAACACACGATGGGCGCTTGAAGCGCCCATTCAATCCCGATTGCTCAAGCGTTCCGGGCTGGATGCATGGCTTTGAGGAACGCCATCTGCCCCTCCAGCAGTTGCGCCATCATCTGCTTGCTGTCGTCCCATTGAACGCCAATCAGGCGGCCCATTTCGCGTTGAGTTGCCGACGACAAGGCACCGCTTTCCCGGGCAAATTGGGCCAATTCGTTCAGATTGTCCTGAATCAATTCGCTGCAGGCCTGAATCATGGTTGCCGGTGTTGCCTCGGTCACATCGTTCGACAGGTGCTGGCGGGTCAGCGCGATGGATGACTTCGCTGCAGCCAGTTGCAAATCAAGATACCGGGAACTGTTTTCCAGCATCAGCGAATACAGCGCAGCGTAGCTGTCAGCCTGGCGATGCAGTGTCTCAAGTGGGGTAAGCAACAGTCTGGCACCCCCCCAAAACTGGATTATTCAGGGGGCCATGCGAGTTTTAGCGCCTGCTGCCCATGCCGGAGAGTAAAAATCGCTGACACGATTGTTGACCGCAGACTTGCTGGCGGACGCTCAAATCGCTTGCGTTTTCGCAGGTCGTCGTGAAGTTGATCACGGCTACGCACACAATCAACGTCATTCCTATTCAGACGCAGGACAACGGCCTGCACCATCGTCAAAGCAACCAGCCTAGCGGCGGCGCAGCGCCATATGGGCTTGAATCATGGCGGGGATCTCCTGTTCCAGCCCGGTATTTTTACGGCAGCCGAAGGTCAGATGCAGCAAGCCGCTGGTAAAGGCCCAGGTATCCCGCGCGACCATGGCTGGCAACAGTCCCGGGCGCAAAAGCTGTTTATCGAAGGCCTGCTGATACATGCGCTCGATCTTTTCGAGGAAGGCCAGCGCTGGCCGCCCGACTTCTTCCTGCACGCTGGAGAATTCGTCCACGTATTCACAGCGTGAAATCATGATTTCGAAGACTTCGCGCACCACTTCGCATTCCGCCAGCACCCGGAAAAATTCGGTGATCGAAGCTTCAATCGCATCCAGCGGATTGTCGAAGGCCGGGTCGTAAAGCCGGGCATCGGTCCGGGCCAGCATGGGCGCAAACACATCTTCGCGCATGGCGAAGAACAATTCCGCCTTATCGGCAAAATGCCAGTAGACCGCACCGCGCGTGACGCCGGCCGCCTTGGCAATCTTGTCCAGCGACGAGCGGCTGACTCCGCTTTCGTGAAAGACATTACGCGCCGCTTCGATGATTTCCTTACGAGTCTGTTCGGCTTCTTCTTTTGTTTTCCTGACCATTCGACTCTCCCGGCAGCCTACATTCCCCGCAATTTGGGCGCACATGTTAAATCATGCAAGGGGGACACAGACAACTATACATACATTCGTGTTTGTATATAATAACCAAAAAATTCCCTGAAGGAGTACCCCAACATGAACAGCAAGCCCTTTCTGCAACACTCCCTTCTTGCCACATTGGTCACTGCCGCCCTGCTGACCGGCTGCTCGGACAAGGCCGCCCCCGCCAAACCCGCCAATGGTCCGATGCCGGTGACGGTCCTCGAGATGCAGGCACAGCGTGTCCCGACCACGATCGAAGTCATGGCGCAGACCGAAGGGGCCCGCGAGACCGAAGTCCGGGCTCGGGTGGGCGGCATTTTAATGCGCCGTTTGTATCAGGAAGGGGATGCGGTGAAGGCCGGACAAGCCCTCTTCCAGATTGATCGCGCGCCTTTTGAAATTGCCCTCGCCGAAGCCCGTGCCAAAGCGCAGCAGACCGAGCGGGAGATGAACCGCCTGCGCGGGCTGGCGGAAGCCAAGGCGATCAGCCAGAAGGAATACGACGACGCCCGTTCGACCGACGCCATGGCCCAGGCCGCCCTGCGTCAGGCCGAACTGAATCTGTCCTGGACCACGGTAACTGCCCCGGTATCGGGGACGACGGGTCGTGCGGTCCACTCTGAAGGCAGCCTGATTTCCACCGGCACTGACAGCCTGCTGACCTCGATTTACCAGACCAACCCGATGTGGGTGCGTTTCTCGCTCGGCGAAGGCGATCTCGCCCGCCTGCCGGGTGGCCGCCTGGACAAAAAACAGATTCGCGGCGTGGAACTGGTGCTGGGCAACGGTCAGGTCTATGGACAACCGGGCAAGCTGAATTTCGTTGCCAGCAACATCGACACCACGCTGGGCACCCAGGCCTTGCGCGCCGAGTTTTCCAATCCGGAGCAGCAGTTGCTGCCGGGACAATTCGTGCGTGTGCGCCTGTTGACCGGAGAGCGCGACGGGGTCTTCCTCGTGCCCCAGGCGGCGGTCATCCAGAGCGAGCAAGGCGCACTGGTCATGCTGGCGGGCCCGGAAGACAAGGTGACGCCGCGCCCGGTCAAAACCGGCGAATGGTATGGCAAGGACTGGGTCATCCTCGGCGGACTCCAGGCCGGCGACAAGGTGATCGTGGATAACCTGATGAAACTACGTCCCGGTGCACCGGTGGCCCCGCATGCCCCGGGCGTTCCGCCTGCCGGTGCCCCCAGCGCCGCCAAGGAAGGCGCCGCCCCGGCGGCCAAGGGTTAAGGAGACATCATGTCCAGATTCTTCATCAATCGACCGATCTTCGCCTCGGTTATCTCGATCATCATCGTGATTGCCGGGCTGGTCGCTTCGCAGGTCTTGCCGATTGCGCAATACCCGCAGATCGCACCACCCACCGTGATGATCACCGCCACCTATCCGGGCGCATCGGCAGACACCCTGGCCAAGACCGTGGCAGCGCCCATCGAGGAGCAACTCAACGGGGTGGAAAATCTTTCCTACTTCACCTCCTCGGCCTCGGCCAATGGTGCCGTCACCATCACCGCCACCTTCGATGTCGGCACCGACGTGAACATGGCATCGGTCAACGTCAACAACCGGGTCAAAGCGGCCGAACCGCGCCTGCCGGAATCGGTCCGGCGCAATGGCGTGATCGTGCAAAAGCGTTCCAACGACATCCTGCAGGTCGTTGCGCTGGAGTCTGACAAGGGGCGCTACAACACCCTGTTTCTCTCCAACTATGCCAGCCTGAACATCGTCGATGAACTCAAGCGCCTCAAGGGGGTAGGAGATGTCACCATCTTCGGTGCACAAGATTACTCGATGCGCGTCTGGCTCAAGCCGGATCGCATGGCGCAACTGGGGCTGACCACGTCGGACATTTCCAGTGCGATCACTGCCCAGAATGCCCAGAAT
>JAKLLI010000254.1 GCA_023150195.1 Azonexus sp. | reverse complement strand
GGCGAGCGATGGCGAGCGATAAATCCAGGGATGGCAAGGGCAGAACGAGCCGCGACTCGACATGGGCGCCGGCAATTTTTACGCCCCGCCACACCTGCGAATAACGCAAGGCCAGCACATCCGCCCGCATCCGGAACTGCGCAAAACGCGGATTGTCGCCCCCGCCACCATCAGTCGCCCGGTCGGCGGCATAGTGCTGGTAATACACCAAAAGGTGCTGTCCTTCCGGCAACATGATCCCCGTGTAATTGGTTTCCACCCCAACCGGATAACTGCTCCCGCCCCCCTCGGTGGCAAGGGCCGAGTGAATTGCGCCAGCGAGGACGACCCCCAGCGCGACCTGCGTAACGACCTTCATGCCTTCTCCTGTGATGGGCGGGCCCAGACCGTGAATCTAGGGGAAAGCCCGGCGGTCGACCAGCATCGAGATCAAAAACCCGACGCCTTCACGCAAACTGCCCGGCCACCCAGCCGGACGACCAGGCCCATTGAAAGTTGTAGCCACCGAGCCAGCCGGTCACATCCACCACCTCGCCCACAAAAAACAGGCCGGGGACGGCGCGTGCCTCCAGCGTTTTGGAGGACAGTGCGTCGGTCGACACGCCACCGAGCGTCACTTCGGCCTTGGCAAAGCCCAATGTTCCCGAGGGCATCAGCGGCCAGCCGTTCAGAGCCTCGGCAATCTGCGCCAGATCGCGCTTGCCCAGTTCGCCAATCGGCCGGCTTAGCCACTTTTCGTTACCCATCAGGGCCAGCCATTCGTGCGCAAAGCGGCGTGGCAAGTGCTCGGCCAGCAGATTGGGTAAATGGCTACGCCCCTGCCGATGCCCAGCCAGCCATTCGGCCGCATCCTGCCCCGGCATGAGGTCGATGCGGATCGGCTGGCGCTTGGCGGTGCCGTATTCCTGCATTTGCCAGTAGCTGGAAATTTGCAAAATGGCGGGGCCTGACAGGCCGCGATGGGTGATCAGCACATTTTCGCGAAATCCCGCTTCGCCGAATTCAGCCCGGGCATCCAGCGTGGCACCGGCCAGCGGCTTGATCGGCCCCAGCACCTCGGGCGCCAGCGCCAGTGGCACCAGGGCCGGGCGTGGCGGAATCACCGGCAGCCCAAATTGCTCGGCCAGGCGATAACCGAAAGGCGAGGCACCGATCTTGGGAATCGCCAGTCCCCCCGTCGCCACCACCAGCGATTCCGCAAAAAACCGCCCAGCAGCGGTGTCGACCGCATAGCGGGCTTTGCCCTCCGCCGATGTCAGCCTGGCAACCTGCTGCACCAAACACGGATGGCACCAGCGCACGCCGACGGCATCGCAGGCATCGCGCAGCATGTCGATGATCTCCTGCGCGGAGTCGTTGCAGAACAACTGCCCATGCTCACGCTCGTGATACGGAATGCGCCGCTTTTCCACCATGGCGATGAAATCGTGCTGGGAGAAACGCGCCAGCGCCGAGCGGCAAAAATGCGGATTGGCGGACAGGTAGTTGGCGGCGCTGACTTCCCGATTGGTGAAATTGCAACGACCACCGCCGGAAATCCGGATGCGCTCGCCCAACTGCTCGGCATGGTCGAGCACCAGCACGCGCCGCCCCCGTGCGCCGGCCTGCGCGGCGCACATCATGCCGGCGGCACCGGCACCGATGATAATGACGTCAACGTGACTCATGGTTTATCCGCCCCATACCGGGCAGTTGCGGGAAGGCCAAACTCAGGATTTCGTCCCCTGCATCGCCCGATAGCTGGCCAGCGCCTGCGCCAGCGCACCGCCTGGATTCGCGGGGTCACCCAGCCCGAATTCGCTTTGCAGCGCCGAGCGGTTGGTTTCGATGTAATCGATCACCCGCCCCAGATTGTCCAGACGGTTGGGAATGAAATTGCCGACCGAGTTGAGCAATTCGGCAGAACGCGCGAACTGCTGGCCAAAAGCCTCCACCGTGCGCACCACACCGTCACGGTTTTGCGCCAGCATCGTCTCCAGCTTGGCCGTATCGAGCGAGGCCACATTGGTCTGCGGATCGATGCTGATCCCCAGCGCGGTCATGCCATTGATGCGGTCAACGGCCCCGGTGAAGGGATTTTCAATGCTCTGCTCCAGTTCCCACTGCGCCACCGACGCGGCCTGCGTACCACTCAGCACGCCGCCGCTGGCCAGTGCTTCATCAAAACGATCAATCCACTGGTTGTAGGTATCCACAAACCCGGTCAATTGCGTGCGGATTTCGGCATCATCCGCGCTGGCATTCAATCCGCTCAAGGCCTGCCCGGCGGTCTGCATCTGCGTCACCCAGGCCTGCATGTCGCTCATCTCCGCCATTTCACCTTGATAGCGCACTTCGCGCTGATTGATATCGGTCATCATGCGATAGGCCGATTCCGGATCGAAAAGCGACAGATTCCGGCCGTCGACCGACAGCCCGCTATCAGGCAGGACACCCGACAAGGCCGACGAGACGGTACTTCCCGGCATCACACTATTCAGGATATCGAGAAAACTGCTGCCGGAAGACGCGGCACCTATCGCGGTCGACGGGTTGCTGCCCTGGAAAAGCGACAGGAGCAAACTGATCTGATTGATGCCGGACATGATGCCTCCGTTGAAAAATAGGACTCAGCAGGGTTTCAGCAGGTTTCACGCCAGCCAATAACCACAAGCAAGTCATTGTTTTAAAACAACTTCAAACAATCCACGTCGGCACAACGCGGCAGAATCCGGCAAATGACCGGCATTTGCCGCCCCCTTTTTGCCGCCCTCGCCGTTGCGCGAACCGGATGCCGCTAGCAATCAGCGCGACAGCATCTGGCGTAATTCCGCCATCTCGGCCTCCAGCTGCGCGACGCGAGCACTCAAGACAGACAGGGCGTCGTCCGCGACGCTCGGCGCGGCTGTCGGCATCAGCGCGATATCCGGGGTCCCAGCCAGCAAATGAGTCCAGCGATTTTCGCGCGCGCCCGGCTGACGCGGCATTTCCATGACCAAGGCCCCCTGCGGTCGACCGGCCAATTCGGCCAAAAAGGCCTCGACCGACGAAATATCGGCAAACTTGTGCAGGCGCTCGCAATTCAGGCGCAATTCACCGGCCGTTTGCGGTCCGCGCAACATGAGCACGGCGAGTAGCGCGACAGATTGCGCCGGGAGCGCCAATGCCTTGTCAAAGGTATGCGCGAAACGCAGCACACGGCCACCGCTGACTTCAGTCACCAGCCCCTGTTCCTTGAGCGTCTCCAGCGCGTTCAGCAAGCCCGCTTCACTCACCTCCATCACCGGATGGCGACTGGTTTTTTGATTACAGCCGGCTGCCAGTGCGTTCAAGGACATCGGGTAGGTATCCGGCACGGTGCGCTGTTTTTCGATCAGGGTGCCAAGCACGCGAACGACCACCGGATTGAGCAGGGGAACGAGATCCGACATGAAAGAATTTCCTTATAAAAAAAGCGCCAGAGGGCAACTCAGGCAACTTCGCCGGCCAGCATGGCCATCCAGCGCCGGTAGAGCTTCAGGGCGACATGGGCGTCATTGGCAGCATACA
>JAKLLI010000253.1 GCA_023150195.1 Azonexus sp. | reverse complement strand
TCATCTTCTTCAATCTCGTCCTGACCAGGTCGCCATTATCTCATTGGCATCGGCTGGCTGGGGTTTTTGAGCAGCCTGTTAAGGTCGTAACCGGAATTACGCCTTGGCCAAGATGACAGCGCTTGGCTTTCGCAAAACGAATGTTCAGCTAACCCATTTCTGAACCCACAATGCAAGTTGCGGATTGGGTGGGTTGTTATAGGTCTGATGAATCACTGGGGCCGACAGCCAGCGTTGCAGATCGGTATGGTTATCGAGGAAGGGGTTGTCTGGTTGGGCAACCTGATTCAGCACTACGCCCATCAGGGGCAGTCCGCGCATCTGGATGGCCTCGATGGCCAGCAAGCTCTGATTGACCGCACCCAGACGATCGGCTACTACCAGCAGAACGGGCATGCCCATGCCGGCAGCCAGATCGGCATTCAGTGCGCCGTGGGCGATCGGTGAATAGAAGCCGCCGGCACCTTCAACCAGCAGAAAGTCATCGTCGCCGACCCCATTCAGACAGGCAGCATGCAGATCCCCAATCTCAAGCGGCCGATTGGCCAGCCTGGCCGCCCACTCCGGAGAAACCGGCGGCTCATAGCGATATGGACAGACAGCCTCCAGCGCATCCATGGCGCCAGCTGCCGCGTTTAGCCGAACCGCATCCGAAGGTTGGAGAATGTCGCTTCCAGCCAGCTTCTCGCATCCGGTTTCGACGGGTTTGCGCACGCGCACACGTTGCCCGTTCTCCCGAAGCGCTTTTGCAACCTGGATGCCGATGGTGGTCTTGCCAACTCCGGTGTCCGTTCCGGTGATGAAAATGCCGCGCATTGATGTCTCTTTGCACCTCGGCCGCACCGATGGGGCGACCTGATTGTTGCCTTCAGAATTTGCCGGGCCGCAGCACTTCGACCTCGGAAAGGCACGCCACCATGGCGTAATTCGAGTAGTACCGTTCCTGCAAGTGCGCCAGCAGCGTTTCCGCCTGGGGGCGGGCACAGATGATCTCGATTCGAATGTTCTTTGATTCATCCCAGGTGGCGTCCCGCACCCCGCGGCTTCCTTTGCCGCGCGCGTCGCAGATGGTGTAGCCGCGAATCCCCAGTCGATCAATATCCTTGATCAGGACGTGCTCGAGGGTCGCTTCTGTAAACACGGTGAGCAGCGTGCGTTTTTCGGTCTGTATGGGGATCACGGCGTCGCTCCTGTCAGTTGGGTGGCCATCCAGTGATAAAGCGGGATTCCGGCCAGAATATTGAAGGGGAAAGTCACGCCCAGTGAACCGGCCAGAGACACGGCGGGATTCGCCTCAGGCACGGCGATCCGCATGGCGGCCGGGACGGCGATGTAGGACGCCGAAGCCGCCAGGGTGGCCAGCATCGTCATCCCGCCGACCGAGAACCCGAGCATCATGCCGGTGCCGAGGCCAAGACAAGCCGACAGCAGCGGCATGGCCAAGCCAAAAGCGATCAGGGACAAGCCGCGTCGCTTGAGCTCGTCTACCTGACGGCTGACAATCAGTCCCATTTCCAGCAGGAACAGAGCCAGCACTGCCTTGAACAGATCGAAGTACATGATCTTGATGGGTTGCAAGCCCTCCGGCCCTGCCGCCCAACCAATCGCCATCCCCCCCAGAAGCAGGGTTACGCCCTTGCCCAGGAAGGCCTCATGACCCAATGACCTCCAGTCGGTGTCCTTGCTGACCCCGCGAGCCAGAACGATGCCGACGAGAATGGCGGGAATTTCCATGACAGCCAGCAAGATCGCCATTTGCGGTTCGACATCGATACTGCGTGACGACAGCCACGCTGCAGCAACGGCAAAAGTGGCGACGCTGACCGACCCGTAGTGGGCGGCCGTTGCTGCGGCATTTGGACGGTCAAAACGAAAAATCGCACGCAAGGCGCCAAAGGCGATCAACGTCTGAACGACGCCCAGCACGACCACCGCCAGCAGTTGGGGCAGCAATGGCCCCAGGGGCTGGGTTGCCAGGCCTTGGCCGCCTTTCAGGCCAATTGCCAGCAGCAGGAAAATGGATAGCGAGTCGTACAGAGCGCTCGGCAGTTTCAACTCCGAGCGCAGGAGTCCGGCAACCAGCCCGAACAGGAAAAACAGGATGACCGGATCAATGCTGTTCATGGTGACGATCTTCAGGGATTACAGTAATCGCAATGGGCCGGATCAGCGAAGGCGACCCCGTCCTTCCGGAGATGTTCTTCCCGAAAGTTGCAAGCGGGACAGCCCCAGACCTGTCCCCGCTGCTCGCGGGTAGGCAGGCCGCATTCTGCACAAGGCAGTCCAGCCACCCGTTCAATGGCGGAATAACCCGGCGATCCGCATTGAGGGCAAAACGAACGTAGTTTCTCCGCCAGACTGTGTGCCGCCTTGCCAATATTTACCATGCGTTCCGGATGCGCGTGAGCCCGGAGGTCGCGTTCGACAAGAATTGCCGCCTGATCCGAGGCTAGCCTCTTTACCCATGCGAAGGCGGCTCTCAGAGAGGATTTGTCGGCCAGGCCCTTGCGCACGCGGGGATCGTTTTCGCTGCAAGGCCGCAGTACCAAATGCTGTTTTGGAAAGCCGACCCGATGCGCGAAGGCCTCCAGTTCCGGCCAATCCGTGATCCAGGCATGATCGTGGCTCGCAGGCCCTTGATGGACGCCGACCACCTCGATTTTCCGGATATCGTCGATCAGGAGCAGTACCTCGACGTTCCACGGAAATAGGCCGGTGTGCGGATCGGGTCCAAAACTCCCCTCGCTGGCAAGCCCCAGGCTGGCACCACTCAATTGCATGCCGATACGAGCCTTGCGGCGGGCGGCATCCAGTTGGCTGCCGTAGCGCGGAATATCCCGGGTGAAAGTGCCCAGTTCATCGGTATCAAAGCCAGCAACCCGCTTGACCCTGCAGCCCAATGCCTTGTCGAGCACGGGGGCAACCACTTGCTCCTTGCCGTGTTGGGTAAGAAAGGCGATTTCCTGACCTGCATAGGGATTCAGTTGGATCTCGGAAGCAGTCTTGGCATCGTTCATCAGTTGCTTCGTTTCTGCATGGCTACACCCGCCTCGTTCAATCAGCATGGCGGCGCAACAGCTGACTTTGAACCAGGGTCTGTCTTTCCAGCGACCGGGTGGCACGGGTGATAGCCCTGTCGGTCGCCCAGTAAATGTCGGCCAGCGTCTCGTGAGCGGAGATTTCCGCCTGTCCATGCTGCAATTGAAGGCGTACCCGGCATCCTGTGTCCTTGCTCGCCTCGTCGCCACTGAAATGGAAATCAACGCGAACCACCTTGTCCCGGCTTCTCCCAAGCGAACAAGCCAGACGCCACAGGGCGTACTGCTTGACCGGCTCGCTCAGGCACAGATGACTGGTATGGAAATGGACGTTCATTGGATCGAGTAGCGTAAAAGAGCTAGGGCCTGTTCACAGTAACCGATTTGTGTTTACATCCTGGAATTTGGGTGTAAGACATGGATCGATTGATGTTGAACGACAAACAATGGTTGCGGATTGCGCATCTGCTTCCTGGCAAACCGACAGACAAAGGCGGG
>JAKLLI010000252.1 GCA_023150195.1 Azonexus sp. | reverse complement strand
CGGAAGAGGCCAAGAATTCGGGTGAGCCGATCTGGGAAGTGGTTGCCAAATATCTGCGCGACGTGAACACGCTGAAGCCGGTGCAACTGAACATGCCGAAGCTGAAGGGTGCGGCCAACAATCCGGGGATCGCCTGACATGAAAAAGATGTTCAAGATGAGCCTGGCCGGCCTCGCGCTGGCCGTTTCCTCCCTGGCCATGGCAGCTGACTGGGCGCCGGGAACAACGACTTGGGACAAGTTGCCGGAAATCAAGGTGACCAAGCTGGGTTTGTACCTGACGCCGCAGCAGGCCTACGACATGAAGAAAAAGGATGCAAAGGGCGTTGCCCTGTTCGATATCCGCACGCGGGCCGAAGCCATGTATGTCGGCATGGCGACCGATGTCGATGCCTTGGTGCCTTTTGTTGAGCATCCGGAAATCATGAGCGACTGGGACGAGAAGCGGACCATGTACAAGCTGGAGCCGAATCAGGATTTCGTCCCCGAAGTTGCCCGCCGCATGAAGGAGCTGGGCTTGGGCAAGGATGCGCCGGTCATCCTGTTGTGCCGTTCCGGGGATCGTAGCTCGAAGGCGGCGGACCGCTTGCTGGCCGATGGTTACACCCGGGTGTACAGCGTTGCCGAGGGCTTCGAGGGGGACCGTGCCTCGGAAGGTGCAAAGAAGGGACAGCGTGTGGTCAATGGCTGGAAGAACAGCGACCTGCCCTGGAGCTACAAGCTGGACAAGGCGAAAATGTATTTCCCGCGCTGATGGCAGGCCGGGGGCTACGCCCCCGCTTGCGGTCAACAATGCCTGCGGGCATTTTTTTTGAACTTAATGTATAAGCATTTAATTATTTAATGATCATATAGCGCCCAGGCGCTCAAACACAGGAGGTTGCGAGCATGTACAAGGATGCATTGACCGGGATTCTCGAGGGGGGCGGGAAAGCCATGCTGGATCGCCGCAAGTTCCTGATGTTCGGGGCGGCTGGTGCCGGTGCCTTGCTGTTGCGTCCGGGCAGCGCCCAGGCAGCGACGAAGATCAAGTCGTCGGCACGCATCGTCATCGCCGGTGCTGGCGCGGCGGGTCTGGCGGCGGCCTCGCATCTTGCCCAGCAGCTTGACGGTGCCAAGATCACCTTGATCGATGCCCGCAAGGAGCATTTCTATCAGCCGGGTTTCACGCTGGTTGCTGCGGGTATCAAATCCTCGCCCTATGTGGTGTCGACGACGCGCGAATATGTGCCGGGCGGGGTCGAGCTGGTCGAGGAGCGGGTGGTCGAGTTTGACCCCGACGGCAACAAGGTCGTCACCGAAAGTGGCAAGCCGTACCCCTATGATTTCCTGATCGTGGCAACCGGCCTGAAACTCGATTACGAAGCCATTCCCGGCATGGATGTCGAACAGATCGGCAACAACGGCCTGGGTAGCATCTACCATAGCCCGGCCAAGGCCGAGGCAACCTGGCGCGCCATGTCGAATTTCGCCGATAACGGTGGAGTCGGGGTGTTCCTGCGGCCGGGAACGGAAATGAAATGCGCCGGTGCGCCGCTCAAGTACACTTTCATCACCGATGATCATCTGCGTCGCCGCGGCAATCGCGGAAAAGCCGAAATCATCTACAACGCACACAACAAGGCCTTGTTCAGCGTGCCCATCGTCCATGAAAAGGTCCGCATGCTGTTCGATGAGCGGGGCGTCAAGGTGAATTACGAGCGTGTCCTGGAGTCGATCGACATCGGCAAGAAACTGGCGGTCTTCAAGACGCCAATCGGCCCGGTCGAGCTGCAGTACGACTTCATCAACGTCATTCCCCCGATGCGTGCGCCGGACTCCGTGCGTAACAGTCCCTTGCCGTGGCAGGAAGGCGGCTGGGCGAAAGATGGCTGGATCGAAGTCGATAAACACAATCTGCGCCACAAGCGTTACGACAACGTCTTTGCAGTTGGCGACGTGGCCGGTGTTCCCAAGGGCAAGACCGCTGCCAGCGTCAAATGGCAGGTGCCGGTCGCCGTCGATCATCTGGTGGCAAGCATCGCCGGCAAGGAGTCGGCTGCGGTCTATAACGGCTATACCTCCTGCCCGTTGATCACCCGCCTTGGCCAGGCGATGCTGATCGAGTTCGACTACAAGGACAACCTGACACCGTCCTTCCCGGGCGTCATCGCGCCGCTCGAAGAGCTGTGGATCAGCTGGGTGATGAAGACCATGGCCCTGAAACCAACCTATATCAGCATGTTGCGCGGTCGCGCCTGATTCCTGGAGGAAAACAAAATGAAGGAACTCGATCCACTGGTTTTTCTGGCCGTTTTTCAGGAAATGCTCGGTCCCTTGTTGTGGCTGATGATCCTGGTCATCATCGCCGGCACTGCGGCCTTCGTGGCGCTGCTGATCAAGGAAAGGACCATCAACTCCCGGCGCCTGGTGCTGGCCGAGCTGGCCGGCTTGCTGGGGGGCGTCATGGCCCTGGTGCTGATGGCCAAGGTTTCATCCTCGGGCTTTACCGATGCCGGCGGTCCGGCCGACTGGTTCCTGATTGCCTTGGTGTTTGGTCTGGGCCTCGCCGGTACGGCGATTCTGGTCTACACCTTTCTCGGCTGGCGCAAGCCGCTTGCGCAGTAAGTCAGTTCAGGGCTGGCTTGCCAGCCGGCGCTCTGGCTTGTCGATCAGTGCATCGGCCAGTCCGGCGCCGGCCCACATGCCGATCAGGGAAATCCAGGCGGTCACCGCGAAAATCGCTGCCCCCGATACGCCTGCACCAACCGCACACCCGCCAGCAAGCATGCCGCCAAAACCCATGCAGAGCGCGCCAAGCATGTAGCGGCGCATGCTTGAGCCATCACTGAATCCCTCAAGTTTGAGTTCACCAAACCACCAAGCGGCCAGAAAAGAACCCTGGACGACACCGGGTACCAGCCCGATGTCGAAATCCCAGGGCTGTCCCGGTGGCGAGAGAACCAGCATCAACATATCGGCGGAAGGTCCGGTAAAGCTCAAACTCTGGACAGGAAGTACCTCAAAAGCATCGAGCCCAATCCGGTAGGTGATCAACCATGCCAGCGCAACGATGGCACCAACACCAAGCCCTCCCCCCCACTCTTTTGCGGTCAACCGCACTTTTCGGGCAAAAAAGATAGCCGCTGCCAACCAGATCAATCCGAAAATCAGGCCGCCGACATGACTCAAGTGGGCTTGGGCAAGCAAATCCCGAGCACTGCTATCGATGGTCCACAGCCTGGATAACCAGAGCCTTAGCGGGGAAAGTACGCCATTGAGCGATGCTTGTGCGGTCACTGCAAAGATCAGGCCGGTCAGGAGTGCGCGCAGGTTCCCGTTGGCCGCAAGCACCAGCATGCGGGACGAGCATCCCCGGGCGAGGATCATGCCAAAGCCAAAAAAAACGCCGCCAATCATGGCGCCGGAGATGCTGCCGGTGGAAGAAAGCTGTTTGGCCTGACTGACATCAAGCCAGCCGGCAGTTGCAAAGCTCTGGGTGCACACGATTGCGGCAGAGAAAGCAAACAGCCAGATCGCGAGTTTGCTATGGCCTTG
>JAKLLI010000251.1 GCA_023150195.1 Azonexus sp. | reverse complement strand
CGTCAATCTGGTCTCCCGGGTCATGAACCGCTGTCGTGAACTGGGCGTGGATTTCGCCCTGGATGATTTCGGTACCGGCTATTCCTCACTGCTCTATCTGAAGCGACTGCCCGCCAAAACCCTGAAAATCGACCAGTCCTTCGTGCGTGAAATGCTGGAGTCGCACGAAGGTGCCGATGCTTTCTCCGGCATTGTCGGTCTGGCCTCCGCCTTCAAGCGGCAGGTGGTCGCCGAAGGCATGGAGTTTGTCGAGCAGGGCATCGTCCTGCTGCGCTTCAAATGCGATGTGGCGCAGGGCTTTGCCATTTCCCGGCCCATGCCGGCGGAAGAGGTTGTGGCCTGGGTGGAAGCGTATCGCCCGGATCCGGCGTGGCGAGCGAGTCTGGTGATTCCATGGCGGCGCAGTGATTTCCCGCTGCTGGTGGCAGAGGTGGAACAACGGCGCTGGCTGCGCATGGTCGAGGTGGCCGTCAGTCGCGAAGATGCCGGCGTGTTGCTCAATCGCATCGGCAATCTCCATGAAAGCTCCTTCGGGCATTGGCTCTTTGGATTGGCTGCATCGCGCTACGGGAACCTGCCAGAGTTTGCGAATATCGCCGGTTTGTACGAGCAGGCGCATGCCGCGGTACTGGCCGTTGGCGCTTCGCTGCTTGCGGGCGATAAAGCGGCTGCGGTGACCCGCCTTCAGGCCCAGCGCAAGGCCAGCGCCAGCCTGATCGACGGGCTGATGGCCTTGCGCCGCGCTATTGCGGATTACCTGAAAAAACAGCCGCCCACAGCGCTTTGACTGCCTGAATGTGGTATGCAACCGGTGTCGGGTCAATCGGCGCCTTGGGCGTGGCCGATAGCCGCTGCGCGTGTTGCAGGCGGCGGAATTCCCGGTAGGCATTGGCGCAGGCTTCGGCGTGTGCCGGCGCGATCAGGCCGAGTTGGCCGGCCATGCCCAGCAGCGCAATGTTGCCGAGGTTTTGTGTCAGTTCGGGGTGGCGGTGCGCGTAGCCCAGTACCAGATACTGCACGATGAATTCCACGTCGATGATGCCGCCCGGGTCGTGCTTGAGCTTGAAGTGCTGCGCATCGTGCGAGGCGTGGGCATCGTACATTTTTTGCCGCATCGCCATGATTTCCTCGCGCAGCGTGTCCAGCGCACGCTCGCGGCACAGGATTTCGCAGCGGATGCGTTCGAAGCGGGCACCCACCTCGGGGTCGCCAGCGCAGAACCGAGCGCGGGTCAGGGCCTGGTGTTCCCAGACCCAGGCATGGTTGAGCTGATAGTCGCGGAAACCGTCCACCGTCACCGCAAGTAGCCCGGCGTCGCCATTCGGACGCAGGCGCAGGTCGGTTTCAAACAGCATGCCGGCCGGCGTCTGGCTGGAAAGCCAGGTATTCAGGCGTTGACCGAGGCGGGTGTAATGCTCTTGTGCTTCCTGATCGTCATCGTCGTAGAGATAGACGAGATCAAGGTCGGAGGCGTAACCCAGTTCCTTGCCGCCCAGCTTGCCATAGCCGATGACGGCGAACTTCGGGGTGTCGCGGTGGCGGTTGCGAATCTTGCGCCAGACCAGCGGCAGGGTGATCTGGACGATGGCATCTGCCAGTTCGGTGAGGTGGTCGGACAGGTGTTCGACGGTTTGCAGGCCAGCAAGATCCTGCGCCAGCAAACGGAAAACCTGCGCATGATGCATCTCCCGGAGAATGTCCATTTCCCGTTCGGTGTCGTCGGCATGGTCAGCCAGCTGGCGTTGCAGTTGTGTCCGGAATCCCGCCCAGTCGGTGGCGATTTCGTAGAGGCGCGGGTCCAGCAGTTCGTCCAGCAACAGCGGATGGCGGTTGAGGTATTCGCTGCCCCAAGACGACGCGCAGACCATGTCGGCGACGCGCTTGAGCGCCATCGGGTATTGCTGCAACAGGGCGAGGTAGGCGCCGCGGCGGGCGATATGTTCGAGAAAATCCAGGCCGCGGGCGAGGGTGATGTCCGGGTCCGGGGTGGCGCCGGCGGCTTCAATCAGGCGCGGGCCAACGGCATCGAGTCGACAAAGGTCGTCAGTGCGGTTTCGTCATCGAGTTGGCCGAGCCAGAGGCCGGTCAGCGCATGTTGGCCGTCTTCCGGGTCGGAAAATACCGCCTCGAAATGCTTGCTGACCCGGTTGCGATGGGCATCCAGCACCGCCAGCAAGGCTGGCCAGTCCGGAAAGTCCATGCTGCGGGCGATTTTTTCCCTTTCGGCGGCGTCGACCGGGAGCATGTGGGTTTGCTGGTCTTCCACATATTGCAGTCGGTGTTCCAGGCGGCGGAGGAATTCATAGGCTTCGCGCAGTTCGCACTCGGAGGCCGCGGGGAGGAGCTCGCGTTCGGTCAACAGGCGCAACACGCGCAAAGTCGGACGAATTTGCAGTGCCTGATCGCGGCCGCCGCGGATCAGTTGAAAGACCTGGGCAATGAACTCGATTTCCCGGATACCGCCGGGTCCCAGCTTGACGTGGTCGGCCATGTCCTTGCGCGCGACTTCGCGGCGAATCTGCGCGTGCAGATCGCGCATGGCGTTGATCGCCCCAAAGTCCAGGTATTTTCGGAAAACGAAGGGACGGGCGATTTTCTGCATGGCCTCGACCCACTGGGCTTGCAGGTTGTCGCCGGCATTCATGGTGCGGCCCTTGATCCAGGCGTAACGCTCCCATTCCCGTCCCTGGGTGACAAAATAGTTTTCCAGCGCGTCCAGCGAACAAACCAGCGGCCCGGAATCGCCATTCGGGCGCAGCCGCATGTCAACGCGGAACACTTGACCGTCGGCGGTGATGTCGCCGAGCGCGCCGATCACACGTTTGCCCAGCCGGCTGAAGAAATCGTAGTTTTCGATCGATTTCCGGCCATTGGTCTCGCCGTCTTCCGGGTAAACGAAGATGTAGTCCACATCGGAGGACACATTGAGTTCCCTGCCGCCCAGTTTGCCCATGCCGATGATCATCAGCTTTTGCGGGGCACCCGAATTGTCGAGCGGTTCGCCGTAGAGGGTGACGAGCTGGCGATGGTAAAAGTCGAGGGCGAAATTGGTCGTGACATCGGCCAGCAGGGTCATGCTTTCGACCACTTCAGCCAGCGGCGAGAGGCCGCACAGATCGCGCAGGATGATGTGAGCCATGGTGCGCTGACGCAGATGGCGCAGGCGGGCGCGTAGCGCTTCGTCGTCGGCGAAATTGCCTTGCAGGAAATCACGCATTTGCGCTTCGTCAGGCGCCTTTTCCCAAAGCAGTGTGAGTTCTTCGACCAGTGCCGGGCGTGCCTGCAGCAAATTGGCCAGGTAGCGGCTGTGGTGGAGCGCTGGCTGCCAGCGCGGATCAATCAGCGGGTGGTTGAGAGTCATTCTGTCGATGCCCTTCAAGGATAAAATAGCGGCTTTCGCCGTCATCCCCGATTGTAGTGATCTACCACCCTCTCTGGCAAAGCAGCGTGTCGCGTGCCTGATTCCCGCGCTGCATATTCCGCCGACGATTCCTCTGTCACCCCCTTGAGCGATGCCTGTCGTCCGGCCGTCGGGTGGCGCTTTGCGCGCCTGCTGGTGTATGGCCTGCTCGGCGCCTGGTTTGTATTTGCCGCGCTGGTGCTGGTCTTGCGCTTTGTGGTCTTGCCCGGCGTGGCCGGCTATCGGGCCGACATCGAGGCGGCAGCCAGTCGGGCGGTGGGTCAGGCGGTGCGCATCGGTCACATCGAGGCGGGCTGGAAGGGATTGAATCCCGACCTGGTGCTGGATGACGTTGTGATGCTGGACGCTGCCGGCGCACCGGCGCTGAGTCTGGGGCGCGTCGAGAGTGTGCTGTCCTGGCATAGCCTGTGGCAGTTCAAGCCGATTTTGTCCTTGCTGGCGCTCGATCGACCTATCTTGCATGTGCGTCGCGACCGCAATGGGCAGATTCGGATTGCTGGTGTCGAGGCCCAGGGCGACGGTGACCCGGCATTTGCCGACTGGCTGCTGGCTCAGCGGCGGATTCGTATCCGTAACGCCGAGATCGTCTGGGAGGATGCGCTGCGTGATGCGCCGCCTCTGGCGCTGAGCGATCTCAATTTCGGCATGGACAATGTCGGTGAACGCCATCGTTTCGGCCTGACAGCCGCGCCGCCTCCGGCTTTGGCGGCGCACATCGATTTACGGGGCGAGATCCGGGGCAATCTGAACGAAGCCTTGGAGCAATACGCCGGACGTATTTATCTGGAATTGCGCTATGCCGATCTGGCGGGCTGGCAGCCGTGGCTGGATTACCCGCTCGACCTGCCGCGCGGTCGCGGGGCGATGCGCGTCTGGGGGCAACTGGCGGACGGTGAAGTGAAAGCGACGGCGGATGTGGCGCTTGAGGATGTACGCGTGCGCCTCGGAAAAGCCTTGCCCGTACTGGATTTGTCCTCCCTGCGCGGGCGGCTGGAGGTGATGTACGGGAAGTCGCGCTGGTCGGTCAGTGGTCGGCGTGTCGAATGGTTAACCCAGGATGGCATTCGCATGGCGCCCAACGATTTCAAGCTGCGCTGGGAAGCGCAGGCCGACGAAATCCGCGGCGAGGCCAGTGCCTTGCTGGTGGATGTCGGTGCCTTGGGTCGGCTGGCGGCTTATCTGCCGCTGGATACGGGCAGCCGCAAGCTGCTGGAAACCTATCAGCCGCGGGGGCGGCTGGAGGGCGTGCAACTGAACTGGACGCTGACGGACGAGGTATTGAGCCGCTATGCGCTGACGGCCTCGTTTAATGGTCTGGGGGTGCGGGCCAAGGATTATTTCCCCGGCGCCAGCGGACTGAGCGGAAAAATCGATGCGACCGAGGCGGGCGGTCGCCTGAGTCTGGACAGCCAGCGGGTGGTCTTGTCCCTGCCTGCCGTCTTTCCCGAGCCCGATATTGCGCTGGATACCCTCGCTGCCGGGGTCACGTGGCGCCGGCGCGGGGAAGCGCTGGAGATCGCAATAGAGCGGGTGGCCTTTGATGGCAACGATGCCACGGGCCGGGCACATGGCCATTACCGCTACACCGGGCACGGGCCGGGAGAAATTGATCTGCAGGCGGAAATTGATCGCGCCGACGGGACAGCCGTGTGGCGCTACATGCCGCATGTAGTCAATGCCACGGCCCGCCAGTGGATACGTCGGGGCATTGTGGCCGGGACCGCACACGAAGGGCGGTTGGTGTTGCGTGGCGATTTGCGCGATTTTCCCTTCCGCGACCCGTCGACCGGTAAGTTCGAAGTGACGGCCAAGGCCAAAGGCGCGAAGATCGATTATGCCGACGGCTGGCCGGTGATCGAGGATATCGAGGGGGAAATGCACTTCGATTATGGAATGGCCATTCGCGCTCAGCGCGGTCGCATCCTCGGTGCCGAGTTGAGCAAGGTATCGGTGGATATTCCCGATTTTGATGTGAACGATGAGCACCTGTTGGTGCAGGGAGATGCCGCCGGCCCAACGGCGGAGTTTCTGAAGTTCATCGATGCCAGTCCGGTGGCGGAGGCCATCGACCGCTTTACCGACGGCATGAAGGCTTATGGTCGGGGGCGCCTGGGCTTGAATCTGGACATCCCCCTGCGTCGACCGGAGCAGACGCGGGTACGTGGCCAAT
>JAKLLI010000250.1 GCA_023150195.1 Azonexus sp. | reverse complement strand
CAGCGGACCGTGTGCAAGCCCAGCCCCGTGCCCTCGTAATGCCGCGCATGATCGCTATCCAGTTGGCTGAATGCCGCAAACAGCTCGCCATGGCGATGGGCCGGAATCCCGATGCCGCTGTCGGTGACCGAAAATTCCAGCTGCTTGCCGCCCGGCAACTCGCGCACGCCCACGACCACCTCACCTGCCTGGGTAAACTTGATGGCGTTGCTGATCAAATTGGACAACATCTGGCGAATTCGCCGGGCATCGGCACGATACGTCGTATCCGGTGCCGTCTCACACACGGTTCGCAGCCCGATCTGCTTTTGCCCGGCCAGATCGCGGAACAGCCGGGCCGCCTGCTCAATGGTTTCTTCGGGCAGGAAAACAATGGGCTGCAAATCCATGCGCCCGGCTTCGATTTTGGCCAGATCCAGCACCTCGTTCAGCATGCCGAGCAGCATCTGGCCGGATTCAAGAATGGTGCGCGCGCCCTCTAAGCGCTCGCCATCGGCAATGGTGGGTTTCATCAACACCTGGGCCATGCCCAGAATGCCATTGAGCGGGGTGCGGATTTCGTGCGATACCGTGGCCAGGAAACGGCTCTTGGCAAGGGAAGCGGCCTCGGCGGCCTCCTTGGCGTGATAGAGCTCGGTCACATCGACGCGGAAGCCAACGTGGTAACCATTGCTCATGCGCCGCTCGCGGATACGCAACCAGCGGCCGTCATCCAGCGGCTGCACCAACTCCCGGTCGCCGGCGCGATGCGCGGCCATGCGTTCGGCAATCCAGGCCGCTTCCCGCCCCATCGCCTCCGGATATTGGCCGTGCTCGACCCCATAGCGGATGATTTCCTCAAAGGTGTTACCAGGATCGATGATGGGGGCACTGACTTGATAGAAGCGCCGGTACTCATCATTGAAAAACACCAGCCGGTCGTCAGCGTCGTACACCACAAAGGCTTCACCGATGGTGTCGATGGCCGTGCGCAGCAACATCTCGCTACGCTGCAGCGCCTCGTTGGCCACGACCTCGCTGCTGATATCGGCCTGCACGCCATACCAGAGCAAATCGCCGTTGTCCTGAACCGAAGGCAGGGACTCAATTCTTACCCAGCGATCCGGTCGACCGTCCACGCGGATCTGCCCGGTCCATGCAAAGGGCTGCTGATCGCGACACGCCTGATCAACGGCCGCTGCGAAGGCTTCGCGGGTATCGGGGTGCACCGCGGCAAAGGCGAGATCCGGATTGTTCAGCACCTCATTCGCGTGGGCCAGGCCCATCTGTTCGCACCATTGCGGGCTGACAAACTCGAAGCGATGCCCGCCGGCCGCCAGCCGGCGATATTTGAAAACGCCAATCGGCAGGCTGTGGATCAAGCGCTCGTGATCGTCGATCAGGCCCAGGTAATTGGCCTGCACTTCCTTGATCGAACTGATGTCCTGGTGCGTGCCGAACATGCGCTCGGG
Organism: Azonexus sp.; assembly: GCA_023150195.1. Classification (GTDB taxonomy): domain Bacteria; phylum Pseudomonadota; class Gammaproteobacteria; order Burkholderiales; family Rhodocyclaceae; genus Azonexus. Next base: position 2,117 of record JAKLLI010000250.1, on the reverse strand, counting down.
CAGGCCATCTGCCTGCCAGGCCGACACCCGGCCGCGATCCAGTACCCAGACCCAGTGGCCGTCCCGGTGCCGCATGCGCACCTCGCATTCGTAGATCGGGGTGAGACCACTGAAGTGGGCCTTCAACTGCTCCGTGGAGCGCAGCAGATCCTCCGGATGGACCAGGCTTTTCCAGACATCGATGGAGAGTGGCTGCAAATCCGTCAGCGAATAGCCCACGATCTGCGCCCAGCGTTCGTTGAATTTGACGTGGCCGGTTTGCACTTTCCATTCCCAGGTACCGGTCTGCGTGCCATCGATGATGGTTTGCAGCGTCTCTGCCTGATGCGCCAGTTCAGCCTGATAGCGCTGGCGTTCGACCAAATCCTGAGCATGGCGATCAGCAGCGGTTTGCGCCCGCGCGCGCTCCTGGCGCGTAAAGCGAAAAACCATGACGCACACCAAGCCATAAGCAACGGCCAGCAGCCCGGTTATTCGCCACCAGTGGGCGTAGACCGCACGAGACGCCAGACCATTGGCCACCACCAGATGATTTTGTAATGGCAGCCCTTGCAGCGAGACGGTTCGCACTTCGACCAGGCTCTCTCCGCCACCAGCTAGCGGGGTCTCCACAAAAAAGCTGCCCATCTGACCGTTCTCCCGGTGGCGAGAAAACACGGTTCCAGGAATAGCCGGCGTCGTGCCGCCAATTTCGCTATCCGGCGCGGACAAAATCAGCACGCCCTGCGAGTGCGCCACGCCAAACCAATGCTCCCCGGCCTTGGGCTGCATCACTTTGCGCATCGCAGCCCCCAAGGCCTCCAGACGGGGCACGCCCAGCACCACCCCAAGCACCTGGCCATCCGGCCCGCGCACCTGCCGGGAAAGACTGATTTCGCGCTTGCCCGTGACAATCGCTTGAAATGGCTCGCCCAGAATGCGCAACTGCGCATTGGCAGCATCCCGTGCGGCCTGGAAATACTGCCGATGCGAGAAATCCATGCCGATCACCGTCCGGTTCTCCGAGGCAATCGCAACCCCTTGCGCGTTCAACACCACCAGACGCGCATAACGCTCGCCCAGCACCTCGCGACGTTTATCGAGCACACGTTGCAAATCGGCCAGCGGGCTGCGCCCGGCAAAAAACGCCTCAGCCTCGGCGTGCAGCGTCACCAGATCGCGATCGACACGCTGCAACTCCTCTTCCAGCATATTGGCGGCAATGGTCGTGGAGACCGCCAGATGTTCGCGGGCCGCCCGCGTTTCAAGGTGACGAATGATCGCGGCGATGGCGACAAAGACCAGCGCAAGCGCCAGCAGCAACCACAACAGGGCCGAAGGACGCCAACGGTATCGACTGGTTTTTTCCCACATGGATGAGGTCGCCAAACGCAATTAATAAATATGCCGTTACTGACAAATATAAAACTATACGCCAACTACAACACAGCGCAAGCGCTCCCGTGCATGGTGCACTCACGCCAGTTTCCTCTGAAATGACGCGAACCATTATGACTTTCGGCAGAGTAAGACGCCCCTGGCCGAAGCCGGTGGCGCCCTGCCCGGCTGCGATGCCAATGTTTCGTCGCTGCCCCCGATTTATCAGGAAACAGTGAAGACCTATTGCGGCGTCAAACCGGGCGGCCCCGGTAAAGTGGCCGTGCTGGTTCGCCCCGATGCCATGAAGGCCTACAGCGCCCGTGACGGCAAATTCCCGGACGGCGCCAACATGATCCTTCACCTCAAGGACATGAAGGCCATCTTCCTGACCACGCACAGCGCCGGCAAACCGTCGTACAGCGTACACACCGAAGATGGCAAGGACGTCACCGCCCCCAACGGCGCGCTGGCCGCCCCCACCTGGAATACCTGCCACACCGGCTACCAGGCCTTCTGCAAGAATGGCCAGTGCGGCGCCAAGAAGTAATCAGGCACCGACCGTCATCCCATGAACTCGAGCTGGGCCGGCAGCGTTGCCGGCCCAGCCCCTCCGGAGTTGCTTAACAGGCTGCTCAAAAACCCCAGCCAGCCGATGCCAATGAGATAATGGCGACCTGGTCAGGACGAGATTGAAGAAGATGAGAACGGCGGATACCACACAGCACGCGATGTTCAGCTATCGGAGTTTGGAGGAGCGG
>JAKLLI010000249.1:3671-4334 GCA_023150195.1 Azonexus sp. | reverse complement strand
CAATAGCGCGTTCCGCCGCCTTGAGTCGTTCGGCAGCACTGGCCCGGTTGCCTTCGTTGGCATTCAGTTCCTTGCGCAGATTGGCGATTTTGCCCCGGAGTTCCTTGAGGTCGCCCTGTTTTTCCGAGAGCTCTCCCGATTTGACGTCGGTAGCGTGCGCTGTTGCGGTGCCCAGGCAGGCCATGAGTGCCACCGCTGCGATTGCGGTAGAAACGGGGTTGCGGGGCCGAGTCCGCGGCTCGTCAGCGTGTCTGATGCGCTTGAAGATGGGGGGCATTGATATTTGCTGAAGGATGGGGCTCTGCGAATCGCAGTGCGTATTCTATAATCAAGCGCTCTATCAAACCGGGGTTTTAACTTGGAAGCACCTTCCTTCAGCCTGATCGATAAGCAGGAACACATAGAAACAGCCGCGAGAGCCTTGAAGTCGATCGCGCATCCCTTGCGCCTGAAAATTCTATGCGTGCTTGGGGAGCAGGAGGCCTGCGTTCAGGAGATCGTCGAAGTCGTCGGTACCTCGCAAAGCAACATTTCCCAACATTTGGCCATCCTTCGGGAAAAAGGCGTGCTGGTGACGCGCAAGGATGCCAACCGTGTTTATTACCGTGTGGGTGATCAGCGCACGCTGCAATTGGTCAGCATGATGCGCGAAGTTTTTTGTGG
>JAKLLI010000249.1:0-3579 GCA_023150195.1 Azonexus sp. | reverse complement strand
TGGTCAGCGGGCTGGGGCTGGTTTGGCCGCTCATCATGCGTCCTGCGGGCAAAGGGGTCAGTCCGGCCGAAGCAACTCGGTTGATCAATCGTGAAAATGCGCTGGTGCTGGATGTGCGTGAGCCGGATGAGTTTGCCGCCGGCCACATCCCGGATGCCATCAATATTCCGGTCGCCAAGCTGGCGGAGCGGATTCAGGAACTCGACAAGTTCCGCAGTCGACCGCTGGTGGTTTGCTGTCTTTCCGGCATGCGTGCCGGCCGCGCCTGCAGCGAGTTGAAAAAGCAGGGGTTTGAGCAACTGAACAATTTGTCCGGCGGTATCGATGCCTGGATCGGGGCGAACTACCCGGTCAAGAAGGGAGCCAAGTCCCGATGAGTGCGCCGGTACTGATGTACACCACCGCCGTGTGTCCCTATTGCATTCGGGCCAAGCAGTTGCTGGCTGCACGGGGTGTCAGCGCGATTGAAGAAGTGCGTGTGGATCTCGATCCGCAACGGCGCGAAGAAATGATGCAGAAGACGGGGCGGCGTACCGTGCCCCAGATTTTTATCGGCGAGACCCATGTCGGGGGATGTGATGACCTGATCGCACTGGATGCGGCCGGTGAGCTTCGCCCTTTGCTGGCCGCTCAGGCCTGAACCCGTTTCCTTAAAGAAAGAGCACCATGGAACAAAACGAACAGCCGGTTTTCGGCATCGAGAAGCTTTACGTCAAGGATTTGTCGGTGGAAGTGCCGAATGCGCCTGAGGTCTTTCTGGAGCAGGATGCACCGCAGGTGGGTATTCAGTTGAATACCTCGGGTCGTGGTGTCGGTGAAGGGGTTTTCGAAGTGGCTCTCACCGTCACCGTCACGGCCAAGATTGGTGAAAAAACCGTGTTCTTGGTGGAAGTGGGCCAAGCGGGCATCTTCCGTATCATGAATGTGCCGGAAGATCAGCTGGAGCCGCTGGTGGCGATTGCCTGCCCCAATGTGCTTTTCCCGTATGCCCGTGAAGCAGTGTCGGATGCCGTGGTTCGCGCCGGCTTCCAGCCAATCGTGCTGCAGCCGGTCAATTTTGAAGCCATGTACATGCAGCGTTTGCAGGAGCAGCAGGGCGCGCCTGACACCCCGCTTCAATAAGATCATGCGGCGCAATCCACTGCTGTTTGCGCTCTTGCTGCTGCCGGCCGTGCCGTCGGTGGCGGCAGACTACCGTTCGGTGACGGAGGCCGCCGCGGTGCTGTATGACGCGCCCTCCCAAAAGGCCAAGAAGCTCTATCTGATTCGTGCCCAGACCCCGGTGGAAGTGGTGGTGAGGCTGGATCGCTGGATCAAGATTCGCGATGCCGAAGGTTCGCTGGCCTGGATTGAGGCCGCACAGTTGGCGGATAAGCGGACAGTGATCGTCACCGCCAACCAGGCTGAGTTGCGCCAGGTAGATCAGGAGTCGTCTGCGGTGCAGTTGCAACTGGCCAAGTGGGTGGTGCTCGAATACATTGCGCCTGCGGCAGCGGGTTGGGTCAAGGTCAGGCATGCAGACGGGGCGACCGGCTTTGTCCGCTCAACACAAGTTTGGGGCTTATGAATATTACGCTGCTGGGCGCTGGCGCTTGGGGCACCGCGTTATCGATTGCCTTTGCCAATACGCATCAAGTCACGCTCTGGTCGCGTGAAGCCGATGTTGCGGTCGACTTGCGTGAACACCGAAAAAACACGCGTTTCTTTCCCGGCTTTTCGCTTCCGGACGCCGTGGTTGTTGAAACGGATTTTGCCCAGTCCCTGGCGTCTGCCGACTTGGCGATCATCGCAACACCGATCGCAGGCTTGCGGCCAACGGTCGAGCGTCTGAAGTCTTTGGGTTGTCAGCTGCCGGTTCTGTGGGTCTGTAAGGGCTTTGAGGCCGGTAGCGGAAAATTGCCGCATCAGGTGGTTCAGGAAATTCTGGGCGATGGCGCGGTATTTGGCGCATTGTCCGGACCGAGTTTTGCCGAAGAAGTGGCGTCTGGTCAGCCCACGGCCGTAGCGCTGGCGGCCAATGATGCCAACTTTGCGCGCGAGGCCGCACGGGCGCTACACGCCGGGCGCTTGCGTATCTATGCCAATGAGGATCTTGTCGGCGTAGAGGTGGGTGGTGCGGTCAAAAACGTGATGGCGATTGCAACGGGGATTTGCGATGGACTAGGGCTCGGGCTGAACTCCCGGGCGGCGCTGATGACCCGAGGGCTGGCTGAAATCGCCCGTCTGGGTGTCGCACTCGGTGCGCAGCGTCAAAGTTTCATGGGGCTTGCCGGTATGGGGGATTTGATCCTGACCTGTACCGGCGATCTGTCCCGTAATCGCAAGGTTGGTCTGGCACTGGCTTCTGGCAAGCCACTTGACCGTATTTTGGAAGATCTCGGGCATGTGGCCGAAGGCGTGTATACCGCCCGTGAAACCGACCGTCTGGCGGCATCGCTGGGCGTGGAAATGCCCATCAGTGCTGCGGTAGCTGCCATTCTTGATGGCCGGATGTCAGCCGTTGAGGCGCTGGATCAGTTGATGGCCCGCGACCCCAAGGAAGAATTGGCCTGATCAACTGGCGCCGGCGAAACCCTGCTGGCGCCAGGCTTCGAAAACCGTGACCGCGGTCGCGTTTGACAAGTTGAGACTGCGCTGCCCTGCCTGCATGGGCAGGCGCAAACGCTGTTCCGGCGGGAATTCGGCGAGCAGAGAGGCGGGCAGGCCCGCCGTTTCGCAGCCAAAAACAAACACATCCCCTGGCGTAAACGATTGCGCAAAGACGCTATGACTGCCTTTCGTCGTCATCGCGAAGAGGCGTCGCCCCGCTAGTGCAGCTTGGCAATTCGTCCAGTTGGCGTGGCGGACGACGCGCGTGTATTCGTGATAATCCAGCCCGGCACGGCGCAGATGCTTGTCGCTCAGGTCAAAGCCCAAAGGCTCTACCAGGTGCAAATCGCAGCCGGTATTGGCGCAGAGGCGAATGATGTTGCCTGTGTTGGGCGGGATTTCGGGCTGAAAGAGGACGACGGTAAACACGGTGGCAGGGACTCGCTGCGAACAAGGGGCGGATTAAACCATGTCTCACGGCTTGAGGGCACGCGCGACGACCGCGATGTGAATTTCCTGGGCACCATGAAGGCGCAGTACTCGGGCAGCTTCACGGGCGGTGGCGCCGCTGGTCATGACATCGTCGACCAGCAGGATCCGCCGTCCTCGCAAATCGTGATCACAGGCAAACGCCCCGCGGAGATTGCTGTGCCTGAGCTTGAGCTGCAGGCCCGCTTGCGCGGCGGTGGCCAAGACGCGCTGTAATGCTTGCGGGTGAAGGGCAATCCCGCGTGCTTGAGCGATCGGTCGTGCCAGTTCCATGGCTTGATTGAAGCCGCGCTCTCGCAGGCGTGTCGGATGCAGTGGCATGGCAAGGATCATGTCAATCGATAGCGATTCGGTCGCCGCCAGCAAACCTTGGCCCATCCAGGGGGCGAAAGCGAGTTGGTGGCCGTATTTCAACGCCTGAATGATCCGGTCGACCGGGAATTCATAGCGAAATAGCCCTCGCGTGCTGTCAAAAGCAGGTGGCGTATGCAGGCAGGTGCC
>JAKLLI010000248.1 GCA_023150195.1 Azonexus sp. | reverse complement strand
TGTATCCCGTGCCCGAAATCCGCTTGTTACCGGCGCGCGAATTTCCGATGGACGACCGCGGCCGCACGCATTTTCGCCAGGCTTTCCGTGAGCGTTTTGAAGGCGACCCGGCCAAATCCGGCATCTACAAAGACATCAGCAGCGGCATCGCCAGCGCCGGTATCGAGTACTACCTGCCGCTGTTCTTCGACACCACGGCAACGCTCTTCGATTACCTGCCCAAAGATGCGTTGCTGCTCAGCCATGGTGACACACCGGCGGCCATCGCAGCTTTCCGCGCCGACACCCGCTCGCGTTACACCCTGCTGCAGGGCGACAAGAGCCGGCCCTTGCTGGCGCCAGAGGAACTCTTTCTCAGCGAAGAGGATTTCTTCAGCGCGGCCAAGGCCTACGGTCGACTGTCCATGGATCGCAAATCGCCGGAAACCGCGGCCCATTTATTGCCCAATATCGCCGTGGACCGGCGCAGTGAAGCCCCGCTCGGTGCCCTCAAAACCTTCCTGCAGGACTACCCTGGCCGCGTCTTGCTGGTCGCCGAAACCGCCGGGCGCCGCGAAACGCTGGCGACCCTGTTCGCTGACCACGGGCTCAACCCAATAGCGGCGGCAGATCTTGGCAGCTTCAAGACTGGCAAGGCGCGTTTGATGCTGGGCGTTGGCCCGCTGCATGGCGGATTTGCGCTGGCCGACTTGGCCTTCATCACCGAAACTGAGTTGTTCGCCGGTGCGCCCCGCCGCACCCGCCGCGAAGCCCAAAAGAAAGCGACTTTCGATAATTGGCTGAAAGACCTCACCGAACTCAAGCTGGGCGACCCGGTGGTTCATGAAAGTCATGGTATCGGCCGTTATCGCGGGCTGGTGCGAATGGACCTCGGCTTGGGCGAGCAGGAGTTTCTCGAACTGCACTACGCCAACGAAGCCAAACTGTTCGTCCCGGTCTCGCAGTTGCAAGTGATTTCGCGCTATTCGGGGGCCGATCCCGACGCCGCCCCGTTACATACGCTGGGCTCAGGACAATGGGAAAAAGCCAAGCGCAAGGCCGCCGAGCAGGCGAGGGATACTGCCGCCGAATTGCTGGCGCTGTACGCGGCACGCGCCGCCCGTCAGGGCCATGCCTTCGATTTCTCCGAAAACGACTACGAAGCCTTTGCCGACGGTTTCGGCTTCGAAGAAACCCACGATCAGGCCACTGCCATCGCTGCAGTTATTGCTGATATGAAATCCGGCAAGCCCATGGATCGGCTGGTCTGCGGCGATGTCGGGTTCGGCAAGACCGAGGTCGCGCTACGTGCCGCCTTCTGTGCTGTCGCCGGCGGCAAGCAGGTGGCCGTGCTCTGCCCGACCACCCTGCTCTGCGAACAGCATTACCAGACCTTTGCCGACCGTTTTGCCGACTGGCCGGTCAAGGTGGCCGAGATTTCCCGTTTCAAGACCGCCAAGGAATCGGCCCAAGCCCTCCAGGAACTGGCTGAAGGCAAAATCGACATCATTATCGGCACGCACAAGCTGATCGGAAAGGATGTCAAGTTCAACCGGCTTGGGCTGGTCATCATCGACGAGGAACATCGTTTTGGCGTGCGCCAGAAGGAAACGCTGAAGGCGATGCGCGCCGAGGTCGACGTGCTGACGCTGACCGCCACGCCGATCCCGCGCACGCTGGCGATGAGCATGGAAGGCCTGCGCGATTTCTCGGTCATTGCGACGGCGCCACAGAAGCGCCTCGCCATCAAGACTTTTGTCTCCCGCTTCTCCGACGGCATCATCCGCGAAGCGGTACTGCGGGAGCTGAAGCGCGGTGGTCAGGTGTACTTCCTCCACAACGAGGTCGACACCATTGAAAACATGCGCGAAAAGCTGGAAAAACTGGTGCCCGAGGCGCGCATTGTCATCGGTCATGGCCAAATGGGCGAACGTGAGCTGGAAAAGGTGATGCGCGATTTCACCGGCCAGCGTGCCAACCTGCTGCTTTGCACGACCATTATCGAAACCGGGATCGACAATCCACACGCCAACACCATCCTGATCAACCGATCGGAAAAATTCGGCCTCGCCCAATTGCATCAGTTACGTGGCCGGGTCGGTCGCTCCCACCATCAGGCCTATGCCTATCTGCTGGTTCAGGACGAGAAAGCCATGACCAAGCAGGCCAAACAACGCCTGGAAGCGATTCAGATGATGGAGGAATTGGGTTCCGGTTTCTTCCTCGCCATGCATGATCTCGAAATTCGCGGTGCCGGCGAAGTGCTTGGCGACAATCAGTCCGGCGAAATGCAGGAAGTCGGCTTCAATGTCTATACCGACATGCTCAATCGCGCCGTTGCCGCGCTCAAGCAGGGCAAGCATCTGGCGGCAACCGACCTCACCCAGCCGCTGGGCGTGGGAACGGAAATCAATCTGCGCACCCCGGCCTTGTTGCCGGATGCCTATTGCCCGGATGTTCATGAGCGCCTGACCCTGTACAAGCGCCTGGCCAACTGCGAAAGCGCCGAAGACATCGATGCCCTGCAGGAAGAATTGATCGACCGCTTCGGTGAACTACCGTTGCAAGCCCAAAGTTTGCTGGCCACGCACCGGCTGCGCTTGCTGGTCAAACCGCTGCTGATTCAGAAACTCGACGCCGGTAACGATCAGGTTAGCCTGCAGTTCAGTCCGGAATTCACCCGGAATCCACCGATCGATCCGATCAAAATCATCCAACTCATCCAGAAAAACCGCAGCTACAAGCTGGCCGGACAGGATAAAATTTCGCTTTTGCGCCACTGCCCAAGCTTGGGTGACAAGGTGGCGGCAGTTAAAGACATGATTCGCGAGCTGACAAAATGACCACCATCAACATCGACAACATCAACGTTTCCGCCTTCGACGCGATGCCGACACCGGCTGAAATCCTTGCCCGGGTGCCGCTGAGTGCCAAGGCCGAGGCCACCGTTCGCGAAGGTCGCGACGTGTTGCGTAACATCCTCGACCGCAAGGATCACCGCCTGTTCGTCGTGGTTGGTCCCTGCTCCATCCATGACCCGGTGGCCGGCATGGATTACGCGCGCCGCCTCAAGGCACTGGCAGACGAGGTCGGCGATGTGCTGCAACTGGTGATGCGCGTCTATTTTGAAAAGCCGCGAACCACGGTGGGCTGGAAGGGCTATATCAACGACCCCTTCATGGACGACTCCTTCCAGGTCAATGTCGGGATGGAAAAGGCCCGTGAATTCCTCCTGCAGGTGAACGAACTCGGCCTGCCCGCCGGCACCGAAGCCCTCGACCCCTACGGCCCTCAATATTACGGCGACCTGATCAGCTGGACCGCCATCGGCGCCCGGACGACCGAATCCCAAACCCACCGCGAGATGTCTTCGGGCTTGTCGACCCCGGTCGGTTTTAAGAACGCCACCAGCGGCGACCTGGCGGTGGCCACCAACGCCATTCTGTCCGCCTCGCGCCCGCACTCCTTCCTGGGTCTGAACAACGACGGCCGTGTCGCCATCGTCCGTACCAAGGGCAATCCGCACGGCCATGTCGTGCTGCGTGGCGGCGATAGCGGCCCCAACTACGACACGGTTTCGGTTGCCGTGGCTGAAGCCGCGAT
>JAKLLI010000247.1 GCA_023150195.1 Azonexus sp. | reverse complement strand
CGACTGGGCTTTGGTTTCATCGAAATCGGGACAATCACCCCGCGCCCGCAGGATGGCAATCCCAAGCCGCGTCTGTTCCGTATCCCGGAAGCCCAAGGCATCATCAACCGCATGGGTTTCAATAATGCCGGCGTCGATGTGCTGCTGGCCAATGTCCGGGCCGCAGAATTCCCCAAAAAAGGCGGCATCCTCGGGATCAACATCGGCAAGAACGCCACGACCCCGATTGAAAAGGCCGCCGACGACTACCTGATCTGCCTCGACAAGGTCTATAACGACGCCAGCTACGTCACCGTCAATATTTCTTCCCCCAACACCAAAAACCTCCGCGAACTGCAAAAGGACGAGGCGCTGGACGATTTGCTGGCCCAACTGAAGGCGAAACAGCTCGCCTTGGCTGACCAGCACGGCAAATACGTCCCCATGGCCCTCAAAATCGCCCCCGATCTGGACGACACGCAGATCACTGCCATTGCCGACGCTTTGCGCCGCCATCGCTTCGATGGCGTGATCGCCACCAACACCACGCTCTCCCGCGAAGGGGTTGAGGGGCTGCCCAACGGAGAAGAAACCGGCGGACTCTCGGGCAAGCCGGTTTTCCAGAAATCGACGGCGGTGCAGAAAAAGCTGGCGGCGGCGCTGGCCGGCGAACTGCCCATCATTGGTGTAGGCGGCATCATGGGGGGCGAAGACGCCGCGGAGAAAATCCGCGCCGGCGCCAGTCTGGTTCAGTTCTACAGCGGTTTCATCTACCGCGGCCCGGATCTCGTGGCCGAAGTGGCCGAAACCTTGTCCCATTTACTCAGGAAAAAAACCGTATAAGGCCATAAGCGGGGCGCGGTTGTTTGCACTGCAGCAAAGCCCGATAATACGCGCCCCAAGTCAGCCCAATTTATGAGCCACTACTTATTCATCCTCGTCGGCGCGGTTCTGGTCAACAATGTCGTGCTGGTGAAGATCCTCGGTCTTTGCCCCTTCATGGGCGTTTCCAAAAAACTGGAGACGGCCTACGGGATGGGTGCCGCCACCACCTTTGTGCTGACGCTGGCAACGGGTTCCAGTTACATCATCGACCATTTCCTGCTCATGCCCTTCGAGTTGGAATACCTGCGCACCTTGTCGTTCATCGTCACCATTGCGGCCATTGTGCAACTGACAGAAATGGTGATTGCGAAGACCTCGCCGGCATTGCAGCAAACGCTGGGGATTTACCTGCCACTGATCACCACCAACTGTGCCGTACTCGGCGTGCCCTTGCTGAACATTGCGCTGGGCTACAACTTTGTGGAATCCCTGCTCTTCGGCGCCGGCAGCGCCGTAGGCTTTTCGCTGGTGCTCATCCTGTTTGCCGGGATTCGTGAGCGTATCGAAGGGGCCGATGTCCCGGTCCACTTTCGCGGGGCGGCCATCGCCATGGTGACCGCCGGCCTGATGGCGTTGGCCTTCATGGGCTTTGCCGGTCTGGACAAGTACCAGTAATGGATATTCTGCTTGCCATCCTGATCATGGCGCTGGGCGCAGTGGTTCTTGGCGCCGCCCTTGGTTTTGCATCGATCAAGTTCAAGGTCGAAGGTGACCCGCTGGTCGAAAAGATCGAAGCCATTCTCCCCCAGACACAGTGTGGCCAGTGCGGCTATCCCGGTTGCAAGCCCTACGCCGAAGCCATTGCCAAGGGTGAATGCGATATCAACCTCTGCCCGCCGGGTGGCATGGAAGGAGTACAACGCCTTGCCGATCTACTGGGCAAGGAAGTGAAACCGCTGGACGCCGAGGAAAAGCCAAAGCAGATCGCGATCATTGACGAGAACACCTGTATCGGCTGCACCTTGTGCATTCAGGCCTGCCCGGTTGACGCGATTGTCGGTGCTGCCAAGCAGATGCACACCATCATCAGCCAGCAATGCACCGGCTGTGAACTCTGCCTGCCGCCTTGCCCCGTGGAATGTATCCGGATGGAAGCGATCCCGGAAACGCTCGACAACTGGAAATGGAAATATCCGGTCGTTCAGATTCAGGCCCAGCCAATGTCATCCGGCAATCCGCCCGATAGCGGCGCTGACGGAATCAAGGAAGCTGCCTGATGCTGCGCCAATTGTTCAAGTTCAAAGGTGGCGTCAAGCCGCCCTCCAACAAGACCCAGTCCAACAGCTTGCCGATCATCGCTGCACCGCTGCCGTCTCGCCTGATCGTGCCTTTGCATCAGAGCATTGGCGGCACGCCGCGGCCCCTGGTGCAAGTGGGCGACACGGTCAGCAAGGGACAAATGATCGGTGAAGCGGATGGCTGGGTCTCCGCCGCCATCCATGCCCCCACCTCGGGTACCGTCACCGACGTTGGCATGCACCCGCAACCGCACCAATCCGGCCTGGCCGCCGCCTGCGTCGTTATTGAACCCGATGGTGCCGACCAGTGGATTGCGCGCACGCCCTTTGACTACGCCAACGCCAGCCCCGAAGCGACCCGCGAATACCTGCAGCAATCCGGCATCGTCGGATTGGGCGGCGCAGTTTTTCCGACCCATGGCAAATTGACCCCGTCACGCACGGTGCCCATGGAAGAACTGGTCATCAATGGCGCGGAATGCGAACCCTACATCACGTGTGACGACCGCTTGATGCGCGAACGTGCCGAGGAGATCGTTCGCGGCATTGGCATCTTCCGTGACTTGCTGCAACCCAAAAAAGTCCTGATTGGCATCGAAGATAACAAGCCGGAAGCGGCAGCCGCCATGCGCCAGGCCATTGCCACGCTGGGCGAAGCCTTCGACGTCATTGAAGTACCCACCCGCTACCCCGCTGGCGGAGCCAAGCAACTGATCCGCGTACTCACCGGTAAGGAAGTTCCGGCAGCCAAACGCTCGACGGATCTTGGTGTTCAGTGTTTCAACGTCGCCACCGCCTACACCGCCTGGCGAGCGATCGCCCATGGCGAACCGGTCGTTTCACGCATCGTCACGCTGACGGGGAATGTCGGACAAGCTGCCAACTACGAGGTACTCATCGGCACGCCGATGGCCGATTTGCTGCGCCTGGCGCAACCGCATCCGGACACCGACGGCATCATCATGGGTGGGCCCATGATGGGCTTTCTGGTACCCGATACGAATGCCCCAGTGGTCAAGGCCACTAACTGCCTTATTGCGCATTCCGAACGCCTGTTCCCACCCAAGGCGCCGGAAATGCCCTGTATTCGCTGCGGCGCCTGTGCCACGGTCTGCCCGCACGAGTTGCAGCCTTTCGAACTCTACTGGCATGCCCGTGCCAAGGATTTTGGCAAAACCCAGCAGTACAAGATTTTTGACTGCATCGAATGCGGCTGCTGTTCCTTCGTCTGTCCGTCCCGGATTCCGCTGGTGCAGTACTTCCGCTTCGCCAAGAGTGAAATCTGGGCCCGCGAGCGCGAGAAAAAGGCGGCGGAAGACGCCAAGCAACGCTTTGAGTTCAAGCAATTCCGCGAAGAGCGCGAAAAGGCGGAAAAGGCAGAAAAACTTGCCAAAGCGGCGGCTGCCCAAGCGGCCAAAAAGGCTGCCGAAGCCGCAGCCGCGGCCAGTTCCCCCGCGTCGGATACTTTGCCTGCCACACCAACCGATGGCGGGACGGCCACGGTCGACCCGGCAAGCGAGGCGAAAAAGGC
>JAKLLI010000246.1 GCA_023150195.1 Azonexus sp. | reverse complement strand
CCGCATCCGCACCGCCTTGCCGGCCAACGGCCTGTTCCTGACCCGGGTAGGCGACGCTTCCGCCGGCTTGCCCTACCATCTGTGCAACTGGGTGGATCACGCCGTCACTTTCGTTCGTGGCCACCGCCTGCCGCGCCTCTACTGCCGCACCCTCGCCGAATGGGTGAAATTGCTCGAAAGCATCGGGTTTACCGTAGAAACCGACCCGATGAACGAAGGCAAGCCCTTCGCCAACGTCATGCTGGTGTGTCGTGTTGCGGCCTGAAACCCGCCGCGCGCTCGCCGCCTGCCTGCTGGGCGTGAGCCTTCTGGCCGGCTGTTCGCTGTTTGAAAGCGAACCGGAAGGGCCGGCCCTTCCGCCCGACATGGCGCGCCGTGCCGACGGTAAAACCGCCACGGCCTGGCCCAACTCGCTGCCTCGCGACGAAGCGCTCAAGCGCATCCAGCGCCTGATTCCGGCCTACGCCAAGGATCGCAGCGGCTGGGCCGGCGACCTGTACACCGCCTATGCCAGCATGGGCGTCCCGCACGCCACGCAAACCTATTGCGCCACCATCGCCATCATCGAGCAGGAATCCAGTTTTCAGGCTGACCCCAGCGTGCCCGGCCTGCCCGCCATCGTGCGCCGCGAACTCGACACCCGCGCCGAGCGCTACAAGGTGCCCGGCCTGTTAATCGACGTCGCGCTCAAAAAAACTTCGCCAGACGGCAAGACCTACGAGCAACGCATTGCCGCGCTCAAAACGGAAACCCAGCTCAACGACCTGTTCGACGACATGATTGGCGAGCTGCCCTTTGGCCGTCAGTTGTTCGCCGATTTCAATCCGGTGCGCACCGGCGGACCGATGCAGGTCAGCGTGGCCTTTGCCGAGCAGCATGTCCGCGAACGCGATTACCCCTATCCCATCGCCAAAAAGCTGCGCAATGAGGTGTTCACCCGGCGCGGCGGGGTGTATTTCGGCAGCGCCATCCTGCTCGACTACCCCGTACCCTACGACCAGATCGTCTATCGCTTTGCCGATTTCAACGCCGGCCGCTACAGCAGCCGCAATGCCGCCTTCCAGCTGGCGCTGGGCAAGGTCAGCGGCAAGGCCCTGGCGCCGGATGGCGACCTGCTGCGCTACGACGACGGCAAACCTGCAGCCGTCCCCAGCAGCGTCGAAGAGGCCGCGATTGCCATCGCCGAGCAACTCTACATGAGCCGCCCGCAAATCCGCCGCGACCTGTTGCTGGAAAAATCCCCGGCCTTTGATCGCAGCCCCTTGTTCGAGCGCGTTTTTGCCTTGGCTGACGGCAGTGGCCGCAAGCTGTCGCGGCAGGCCATGCCGCAAATCGACCTGAAAAGCCCCAAGATCACCCGCAAGCTCACCACCGAATGGTTTGCCAAACGCGTCGAGGGGCGTTATCGCAACTGTCTGAAACGCAGTGCCGGCTAAATCTCGCATCCGCTCGCCCTTCCGCCTGCTGTATCGCGTCGGGGTCGGTTTCTATCGCAATCAGGGCTTCCTGCTCGCCGGCGCCATCGCCTATTACGCGCTGCTCTCGCTGCTACCGCTGCTCATACTCTCGGTGGTCGTGCTATCACATTTAATCGACCCGGCGCTGCTGCTGGAAACCGTGCAGCACTATCTGGAATGGCTGCTACCCAGCCGTTCCTCGGCCATCCTGCGCGATATCGAACGCTTCCTGAGCCATCGCAAAACGGTGGGCCTCGTGCTGATCGGCACCTTGCTGTTCTTCAGCGCGCAAGCCTTTTCCGTACTGGAAAAGGCCATGGCGGTGATCTTTGCCCATCGCGGCAAGGCCAGACCGCGCCATTTTCTGGTCTCGGCCATCCTGCCTTACTGCCTCGTCCTGCTGCTGGCCGCCGCGTTGATGGTGCTGACCCTGGCTTCGGTCGGTCTGCAAACGCTGGCCGACACCGGCAGCCACTGGCTGGGTGACGCCCGCTGGTTCACCACGCTGACCCGAATCGCGCTGCAAATCGCCGGCGTGGTGCTCGTTGGCTTCGTGCTGGCCGGCTTCTACCTGATCATCCCGGTCGGCAAAACCCGCCCCAAACACGCCTTGATCGGCGGCCTCTGCGGCGCCGGCCTCTGGGAAGTCCTGCGCCACGGCCTGCTGTGGTATCTATCCTCCGTCGCCAAAATCGGGCTGGTGTACGGCTCCTTCACCACCGCCGTGGTTTTACTCTTTTACATGGAACTCGCCGCCATCCTGCTGCTGATCGGCGCGCAGGTCATCGCGGAAGTGGAACGGGGCTGAAGGGGCGTTTCGGCACCGCCAGCGCTGTGAGCGACTGGCCGCATTGTGTCTACCGTTGCAGGCCGGATGCCATAAAAAATCATCGGTCATGTTTCAAAAAAGCCACCGTATAATGCCATCGGCACGCAAAAGGGCTTGCAGGGAACTCAACTTCAGCTTGGAGTCTTGTTATTCCATATGGTTCACGGCACGATGCGGGCATGAAGATACTTTTTCTACACCGTCGTTAGCCCCTGCATGAGAGTTCCGATGCGACCACTTGTTCTGCTAATTCTGACAATCGTTATGGGCTGTGCCTCAGATCACGATCTAAAACGTGATGGCCCCAATCTATTCGGTGGTGGCTTCATCGAAGATGAAATAAAGCCCGGCCTATATCTCATCAAGGCATTCAGTAATACGTCGCCTTTTTCTACATTGGACTCAGCCAAGCGAACCTTTATGAAACGTGCCGATGCACTATGCGGCAAAGACAGTTATACGATCGTCAATTCAAATCTTGATTCGTACGATTCTTCCTTTCCATTGTCACCACCTCCCAAAATTAGCTTTATGGCAGGCCATGTCCTTTGTTCAAGCAGCAGAATTACGCTTGAAGAAGCAAAGAAAATTGTTTCCGTCGAATGATCAAGGCTAACGATTAGGTTCGCTTCGGGAAATTGTCAAAAAACCAGCATGTAATTTTCAGGCTGGATATGCGCATGGAAGTTCTGTCAAGAGAATATGGGCTGCCTGCGATGTCACAGGTCGTTTCGATAAAAAAACGGCGACGCTCAAGATTCGCCTCATCGTAGAACCAACTCCGCCACCCTCGTTTTTCGGGCGTTTTGGTGACTCACTAAAATTGAACGACTTTATGGGCATCGAAATTAACCAGTAGGGTTGTTTAAGCAATGTTCAAAACAGGGGACACCACGGTTCTAGCTATGAAAACTCCACTATCCATCGCACTTGTCCTTTCAGCCGCGCTTGGAACGTACGCTGCGTACGCGCAGCAATCGTTTCAACTTTCGTCCAAGTTTCTTGAGGCAAGATTTTCCGGCAACCAGAAGGTGTGGGACGGGCAGCACCGCTTCGGAAATGTTCTCTGCCTGAAATTCCCTCGGGCGAATGATGCAGAAGCACTGGCGGAGGCAATGTATAACAACAATTCGCTTTACTTCAGCCGTGCTGCGTACAAGGACATGACGGCTCTCTATGTGGTGGCTTCAACTGTCCCAGCAGGCCGTACTGTCGAAGTCGAGATCGGAAATCTGGCCGCCCAGAATCAAAGGAGCGTAGAGGCTCGCCCTGACTATTTGAAGCAAACTCAGGTCAAAGGTTTGCTTGGCCCTTCTCTCACATTAACGGTGCGGAATATGAAAGAAGGGCCANCCCTTCCCATTTGCCCGCTCTATTGCAATTCGACCAGACGGGCTGCTTACGTCTCTCTCTGTTCATCGTCTTTTCGTTCACGGTCAGGATCGAATTGAGATCGTAGGGCTTCGCTACTTCAAGGAGCCTCTTGGCCCCGATCATGAAACCGAAGCTGTGTCAGCACTGTCAGCGTTCGTCGAGGAGGCAGCTGACTCATTACAGTCCTGCACGGCAAATCTGCCACCCAGAGCCCAGTAGATATGCAATGGCTAACCAGCCGCTCGGATGCCACGCCGGGAAGCCTGCTTCGCGCCCAGAGCTTTCGTTAGAGGTCATATGTCGCTCTTCGACCTGATTATTGGCGGTGCTCTGATTGCCATCGTTTTTGCACTCATCCGTGCGAACGACGTGCTCGGAAACAACCCGCATCAGCAAGTTAAAGCCCTAGAAGATTTGGTCGGACCATTTCCGACAAAAATGTCGCTTGCAGAAAAGCTACGCCTCAACAATTTTTTTGGCATCGCCCCGACCAACCCACGCCAGCCTAGGTGGCTTGCGGTTGTTGTCACACTGCTCTTCCTCGCCATGCTTTGGCTGCAGCAATGACTCTAAACACTGTTGGAGGTCTCTTGTGACCGACACAATTGCTATCGGAATCGCGATTATTGTCTTTGCGATACCGTGCGGGCTATTGGCTATGGCCTTACGGCACTTCGTTCCGCTGATACGTGGTTTCAATGCGCCACTGTGGGCTTATGCGCTGGGTCCAATCGCATTCGCATCGGATCGGTTCCTTTCCGAGGCAGCACGCCCTCACCGAAAACCTTTCATTCGCTACATCTCTGCTTTTGTAATGGTGGCGCTTGCTTTGCTCGTCGTTGCTTCAGGGGGCCTTGCGTGGCACTTCTAACATTCCAATTCACCGAACCGTTAAAGGCTGCGCTTTTGCCGTCCGGTGATTTTCAACATTCCTAAACGCCACCTCCCAAGCCCCTCAATCCCGGCTCAGCACAATCTCTGCTTTGGTCGTGCCGGCATCGCGTTCTCCGGTCAACGTGCCTTCTGCGGTCTTCTTCAGGTGCAGGGCCACGTCGGCGCAGCCGAGCAAAGCCGCACAGCAGCATCCCGACGGCATCTTGCCGGGCGTCTGATAAAATCGCCCCTCCGCCGTTAGGGAATTGCCTGTGAATCCACTGCTTGTCTCCGCTTATACCGCCACTTCCTGCCTTGGCCGCGGCCTGTCGGCCACGGTGGATGCCCTGCGAACCGGGCGCAGTGGTTTGCAACCCTGTGCGTTTGAAACCGTGGATCTGGCGACCTGGATTGGCGAAGTGTCTGCGGTCGACGCGCAAAAACTCCCGGAACCGCTTTCCCGCTACGATTGCCGCAACAATCGCCTGACCCTGATGGGGCTGGAAACCGATGGCTTTGGCGACCGTGTGCGCGAGGCAGTGGCGCGTTACGGCAAGACCCGTGTGGGCGTGTTTCTCGGCACCAGCACCGCTGGCATTCTGCAAACCGAACAGGCCTACCGGCGCCGTGATCCGGCAACGGGCGCGCTGCCGGCAGATTTCATTTATCGCACCACGCACAACAGTTTTTCGCTGGCCGAATTCACCCGTGAGTATTTCGGGCTGGAAGGGATGGCGATGGCCATTTCCACCGCCTGTTCCTCCAGTGCCAAGGCCTTCGCCGCAGCGGCCCGGCAACTGGCGCTGGGCACCGTCGATGCGGCCATTGTTGGCGGGGTGGACAGCCTGTGCCTGACCACGCTCTACGGTTTTGCCTCGCTGCAACTGACGTCAGCGGAGGCCTGCCGCCCTTACGATGCCAGCCGCAACGGCATCTCAATTGGCGAGGGTGCGGCTTTTGGCCTGCTCGAACGGGTTGACCGTGCCACTGCCGGCGACATCCTGCTGCTCGGCACTGGCGAATCCAGCGATGCTTACCATATGTCTGCCCCGCATCCCGAAGGACTGGGTGCGCGCATGGCGATGGAAGCGGCGCTGCGTTCGGCGGGTCTGGCGGTCGACGCCATCGATTACATCAATCTGCACGGCACTTCCACGCCGGCCAATGATGCGGCAGAAGGCAAGGCGGTCGCTGCGCTGTTTGGCAAGCGCACGCCCGCCAGTTCGACCAAGGGCGCCACCGGCCACACGCTGGGTGCGGCCGGTGCGCTGGAATCGGTCATGTGTGCGCTGGCGATTCGAGAAGGCTTTCTGCCGGGCAGCCCCGGCACCCGTGAGCTGGACCCCGCCATTCCCATCGACTACCTGTTGCAAGGTCGCGCCGGCACGGTACGCCATGCGCTGACCAATTCCTTCGGTTTTGGCGGCAGCAATTGCAGCCTGATTTTCGGAGCCGCCGCATGATGTCCTGCCCGCCGCTCAGCGCCTGGATTGAAGGCATTGGTTTTCTTTCCCCCGGTTTGCCCGATTGGGCCACAGCCCAAGCCGTTTTACGCGGGGAAACCGCGTTGACCCTGGCCCCCAGCCTGCTGCCCCCGCCGGCCCTGTTGCCGCCTGCCGAACGGCGCCGCGCCAGCCGCGTGGTCAAGGCCACGCTGGCGATCGGTCTGGAAGCCGCCACCCATGCCGGTGCCGATGTCAGTACCCTGGCCACCGTGTTTTCCGCTTCGGGCGCCGATGGCCACAACTGCCATGCCCTGTGCGAACAACTGGCGAGCGAGGACCGGCAGATTTCGCCCACCCGTTTCCACAACTCGGTCCATAATGCCGCCGCCGGTTACTGGAGCATTGCCACCCATTCGATGGCGCCCAGCCAGGTCATCTGCGCCTTTGACGCCGGCTTCGGCGCCGGCCTGATCGATGCGCTGGGGCAGGTCAATGTCGATCAGCAGCGCACCCTGCTGGTGGCCTACGACAGCGAATATCCGGAGCCATTGCTGTCCAAGCGGGAAACCCCGGACTGTGGCGGCATTGGTCTGGTACTGGCCCCCGCCCAGAGCGAGCGCTCACTGTGCAAGATCACAGTAACGCCAACGAACGAGCCGGCGCCGGGCTATGCCAACGCCGATCTGGAATACCTGC
>JAKLLI010000245.1 GCA_023150195.1 Azonexus sp. | reverse complement strand
CTGGTACGTGTCCAAGAGCCGCTCTCGGTACTCGACTTCTTGGACCCGGGCAGCAAGCAGCAGTCCTTCTCCATCGACGAGGCACAAGCGGCACTGGCGAAAAACGGCCACGGCGTCATCGTCCTGATGCACCGTGCCGAAGACGGCGAAGCCCTGCTCTCGCGCCTCACTGGCACCACCCCGCGCGCCCAGACCAAATGGGATCCGCGCACCTATGGCATCGGCGCCCAGATTCTGCGCGACGTCGGCGTCAGCCGCATGCGTCTGCTTTCCAGCCCGCGCAAGATGCCCTCCATGACCGGCTTCGGCCTCGAAGTCACCGGTTTCGTCACCTCTCCCGCGGAGCTTTAAGCCCCATGACCACCAATTCCCGCTTCGACAACGTTTACGAATACGACCCCCAACTCAACGGCCAGAGCCTGCGCGTGGGCGTCGTCATGAGCCGTTTCAACCTGCCCGTGTGCGAAGGCCTGCTTTCCGCCTGCATCAACGAACTCAAGCGCCTGGGGGTTGCCGATGCCGATATGGCCATCGCCACCTGCCCCGGCGCCCTGGAAATCCCGCTCATCCTGCAAAGCATGGCGCAAAGCGGCAAGTTCGATGCGCTGGTGGCGCTGGGTGCCGTCATCCGTGGCGATACCTATCACTTTGAAGTCGTTTCCAATGATGCCTGCCGCGCGATCATGGAAGTCCAGTTGCACACCGGCGTGCCCATCGCCAACGGCATCCTGACCTGCGATACCGACGAACAAGCCGAAGTCCGCATGCTGCCCAAGGGCACCGACTGCGCCCAGGCGGCCATCGAAATGGCCAATTTGCAGAAAGCCCTTGCCCAATGAGCGATCAGGACACCCCGCAAACCCCGAAGGCTCCGCCCAAATCCGCCCGCCGCCGCGCACGCGAATTCATCCTGCAGGGCCTTTACCAATGGCGTGTCGGCGGTGCCGACGAAGCGGCCATCGAAGCCTACGCCCCGGAAATGGAAGGCTTTGCCAAGGCCGACCGCGAATTTTTCGTCGGCAACCTGCGCGGCGTCATCAAGCAGCAAGCCGAACTGACCGAGCAAATCAGCGCCCATATCGATCGCCCGTTTACGGAACTGTCGCCGATCGAAGCCTGCGTCCTGATGCTGGGCTGCTTTGAAATGCGCAACCACCCGGAAACGCCCTACCGCGTGATCATCAACGAGGCCATCGAACTGACCAAGGCCTTTGGCGGCACCGATGGTCACAAGTACGTGAATGGCGTGCTCGACAAGATCGCCGCCATCCTGCGCCCCGACGAAGTTGCCCACCGGCGCAAAGGCAAGTAAGCCCATGCCAGGAGAGTTCGGGCTGATCGAAAAATATTTCGCACGGCCCACCCCTTCCGCCATTCTCGGCCCCGGCGACGACTGCGCCCTGGTTGAGCCCTCCCCCGGCATGCAACTGGCAGTCACCACCGACATGCTGGTCGCAGGCGTTCACTTCCTGCCCGACACCGACCCTGGCCGTCTCGGCTGGAAGGCCCTGGCCGTCAATCTGTCCGACCTCGCCGCCATGGGGGCCAAACCGCGCTGGGTAACGCTGGCCGGCGCCCTGCCAACGGTCGACGAGGCCTGGATTGCAAAATTCGCCGACGGTTTTTTTGCCTGCGCCGAAGCTTATGGCGTCGACGTGATTGGCGGCGACACCACACGCGGCCCGCTTAATCTGTCGATCACCGCCATGGGCGAAATCGCCCCCGGCCAGGCACTGCGCCGCGATGGCGCGCGGGTCGGCGACATGATCTGGGTTTCCGGTCGCCCCGGCCTCGCCAGTCTGGGCCTCGCCAGCCTGCAAGGCATAATCAGCCTGCCTGCGCCCTGGGACCGGCTGTGCGTCGGCGCGCTGGAAAAACCGCGTCCACGGGTTGCACTCGGTCAGGCGCTGATCGGGCTGGCCAGTGCCTGCATCGATGTTTCCGACGGTCTACTCGCCGATCTCGGGCATATCGGCGAACGCTCAGGCTGTGCCGCTGCCCTTCGCCTCGTGCAACTGCCTCACCTGCCCAAGGGCGAGGCCTACGACGCCGACCTGCGCCGCATCGCGCTCGAATGCCAACTGGCCGGCGGCGATGATTACGAACTCTGTTTCACTGCACCCGGCGTGCATGGCACTGCAATTGCAGCAATTGCAGCCCGCCTGGAACTCCCCCTGTGGTGTATCGGTGAAATGGTGCCCGGCACGGCGGGCGAAGTCACGGTGTATGACCCCGATCTCAAGCCAGTGGAATTCAGCCGCAAGGGGTACGACCACTTTGGCCAGTAAGCCACCCAGCCTGCGCTTTCTCTTTGCGCATCCCGCTCACTTTTTTGCCCTTGGCTGTGGCAGCGGCCTGACTTCGCGCGCCCCTGGCACCTTCGGCACCCTCTTCGCCTGGGCCAGCTACCTCTTGTTCCGCCCTTATTTCGAGGAAACCCAACTCCTTTGGCTGCTGGGGATCGCCTACCTGGCCGGCATCTGGTTCATCGACGTAACCGGCAAAGCACTGGGCGATCCGGACCACGGTTGCATTGTCTGGGACGAGATTGTGCCCTTCTGGCTGGTCCTGCTGCTGACACCATCCGGCTTTCTCTGGCAGGCACTTGCGTTCGGCCTCTTTCGCCTGTTCGACATCAGCAAGCCGCAGCCTGCCCGCTATTTCGACGAGCACGTGAAAAACGGTTTTGGCGTGATGGCCGATGATCTGGTGGCTGCCGGCTATACCCTGCTAGTGCTGGCGCTAGCCAAAATTGCCCTGAGTTGAGCGTCGACCGCAGGCGGCCTCAATCCGCCGCCGCCCCACCTTTGGGCTTGAAAGAACGCAGGGGATAAATATCGAAACGGCTGGACTTCCCCTCCAGCGTGTACCCCGGCTGCCGCGCATCCACCGTCGGCGCCTTGCGCGGCCGCTTGACGACCACGCGATGCGTCGCCAGCGCCAATGCTGCTTCAAGCAAGGCCGGGGCATCCTGATCATCGCCCACCAGCGGACGCAGAAGCAGCATCTCCTTTTTCACCAGCGAACTTTTGTCGCGATGCGGAAACATCGGATCCAGATAGATCACCTGCGGTGGCGTTCCGACCCAGGCACGCATCAAGGCAATGGCGTCGCCCTGAATCAACTGCATGCGCTCAACAATAGGCGCCACCTCGGCATCGGCGTGCGCGCGCCGCAAACCATCGGCAAGCAAGGCCGCCATGACGGGCTGGCGTTCGATCAAACTGACCTGACAACCCAACTGGGCCAGCACAAAGGCATCGCGCCCCAACCCGGCCGTGGCGTCGAGAACATCTGGGCGAATACCGGGCTGAATACCTATGGCCTTGGCGATCATCTGACCATTGCCGCCCCCCTGGCGCCGCCGATGCGCCATCGCCCCACCAACAAAATCCACCTGAACCGGCCCGGGCGCCCCCGCTCCCAGTTCCTGAAGACGCAGCCCCGAATCCCCCACCTGCAAGGCGAAATGGGCAGGGCCATCGAAGGGCAGGCTCAAGCTTTCGGCAAGCTGTCGTGCTGCGCTTTCCCAAGCGGGCTCGCATGCCTGGACGCACCACAGGGTTTCAGCAGGGGACATGAGCGGAAGAAAAAGACGAAGGAATGAAACGCTGGCAAACAAAATCAGCGCGAGCGGT
>JAKLLI010000244.1 GCA_023150195.1 Azonexus sp. | reverse complement strand
CACCCGAGGCGAAAAAGCTATAATTCTACGCTGCACTGCTTCAACAGGTGGTGAGGTGTGCCGTTGTAGCTCAGTTGGTAGAGCAACTGATTCGTAATCAGTAGGTCGAGTGTTCGATTCACTTCAACGGCACCAAAGAATTCGAGGGTCTGCGCCAAGGTGCAGACCCTTTTGTTTTTCTGCCTGCTGTTTCGTCGCTTTTTTCAGCAGCGCAGCCAATCGGGATGATTCGTGATGGTTGATGTGTTTTTGCCGCTGGCGCTCGCATTCATCATGTTTTCGCTGGGCTTGAGCTTGCGCTCGGACGATTTTCTACGGGTGTTCAAGGCGCCAAAGCTGCTGGTGCTGGGCTTGTTCGGTCAACTCGTACTGGTGCCGGTCATTGCCGCCGTGTTGATTGCCCTGTTTCAGCCGCCGCTCATGATCGCCTTGGGGTTGATGGTGCTGGCTGCCTGCCCCGGGGGGGCAAGCTCCGGGTTCTTGACGCATCTGGCGCGCGGTAACGCGGCACTTTCGCTGATGCTGAGCGCCATCAGCAGCTTGCTGGCTTTGCTGAGCTTTCCCGTGTTGTTGCACTGGAGCAGCGATTGGCTCGCGGCCTCGGACGCGCTGGCGGTGACGCTGCCGGCGCAATTGCCCTTGGGCAAACTGGTGGCCAGTGTGCTGTTGGTGATGACGCTGCCGATTCTGGCGGGCATGGGCTTGCATCACCGCTATCCGGCGTGGGCTGCGCGCTGGCTGCCTGCGGTCAACCGCGTCGCCAGTGGACTTTTCCTGCTGATTGTCTTCGGGACGTTTTTTGCCCATCGCGACACCATCACGGCGAATCTGCTGGCGGTGGGGCCGTTGGCCTTACTGATGAATCTGCTGGCGATGGCGGTCGGCTATGGGCTGATTCGACTGGCCCGAGGTGACTCGCGTGCGGCGCTGGCAGTGGCGATGGAGTGCGGTTTGCAAAACGCTGGTCTGGGCATTTATGTGGCACTTGGGGTGCTGGCCCTGCCGGCACTTGCGGTCCCCAGCGTTGTGTATGCGCTGATGATGAATCTGGGGGCCTTGGGGTTGGTGGCTTGGGTGAGACGCCGAGGCGCCGCAGCGCAAGCCGGCTGAACAGCCCATCGTTGCTTCGATTGGGCGTTGATCAGGCGAAGCTGTCTACGCTGTTGCCGAGATGGGGTGGGTTGCTGGGGAGGGCTTGCAACAACTGCATGGCCGTGGATTGCTCGATATCCATGGCTTTTTTCAACACGGCAAACTGAACGGCTTGCGCAGTTTCCACTTGGCTGAGTTGTGTGCTTGCGGCGGCGATTGCGCTGATATCCACGGCGATCTCCTAGGTTTCCCGCTGGTCCTGGGCCTGCTCCGGTGTTTGGCGCGGCTGGGAAAAATGAAGCATCAGTCGCAACACCACCACGCCAGCCAACGCAGTAACCAGCAGCACGGTCCACGAGGCTTCCGGAAAGAAATGGGTGCCGGCGAGGGTCAGCACCAGAAAAAGGATGACGAAAAACATGGGGGAATCTTACGCCTTTTGATCTTCGCCGGGGTCGTTCTGCGGGGGGCAGTCGCTTTGCGGTAAAATTGCGACTTCCTTACGCACAAGTTGATCTCCGTGACCGGCATTACCATTGCGCTTTCGAAGGGCCGAATCTTCGAAGAAACTCTCCCCTTGCTGGCTGCGGCCGGTATCGTTCCGGCGGAAAATCCCGAGACGTCCCGCAAACTGATTATTGAGACCAATCAGCCCCATGTTCGGGTGGTGATTGTGCGTGCGACCGACGTGCCGACCTATGTACAGTATGGCGCCGCCGACATTGGCGTGGCGGGTAAGGATGTGCTGATCGAACATGGCGGCGAAGGGCTGTATGCGCCGCTGGATTTGAAAATTGCCAAATGCCGGATGATGGTCGCGGTGCCCGAAGGCTTCGACTACGCCAACGCGGTGCGTCAGGGCAACCGGCTCAAGGTGGCTTCCAAATACACGCGCACGGCGCGCGAGCATTTCGCCAGCAAAGGTGTCCATATTGATCTGATCAAGCTGTATGGCTCGATGGAACTGGCGCCGCTGGCCGGTCTGGCGGATGCGATTGTCGACCTGGTGTCGACCGGCGGTACGCTTAAGGCCAACAAGCTGGTGGCGTGCGAACACATCATGGACATTTCGTCGCGTCTGGTGGTGAATCAGGCCTCGCTCAAGGTCAAGCGCGATGTATTGCAGCCGATCATGGATGCTTTTGCGCAAGCGGTGGAGGGTTAAACGATGGTGGCGATTCAGCGTCTTTCCACGGTCGACGCCGATTTTCGGGAAAAACTTCAGGCCTTGCTGGCCTTCGAGGCGGCAGCCGACGAGGGCATTGAGCGCACGGTTGCCGGTATTCTGGCGGATGTAAAACAGCGCGGCGATGCGGCGGTGGTGGACTATACCAACCGTTTTGATCGTCTTTCCGCTGCCGGGATGGCCGATCTGGAGCTTTCTCGCAGCGAAATGCAGGCGGCACTGGACAGCTTGCCGACTGCGCAGCGTGAAGCGCTGGAAGCGGCTGCGGGCCGGATTCGTGCCTATCACGAGCGTCAGCGTCTGGCGGGCTGGTCGTACACCGAGGCGGATGGCACGATGCTGGGGCAGATGGTGACGCCGCTGGATCGCGTGGGGCTGTATGTGCCGGGCGGCAAGGCAGCCTATCCGTCATCCGTGCTGATGAACGCGATGCCGGCCAAGGTGGCGGGGGTCAAGGAATTGATCATGGTGGTGCCCACCCCGGACGGTGAGCGCAACCCGTTGGTGTTGGCCGCTGCCTGTCTGGCCAGGGTGGACCGTGTTTTTACCTTGGGCGGTGCTCAGGCGGTTGCGGCCTTGGCTTACGGGACCGAAACCGTGCCTCAGGTCGACAAGATCGTGGGTCCGGGCAATGCCTACGTGGCAACGGCCAAGCGTCGGGTCTTTGGGATTGTGGGCATCGACATGGTGGCGGGGCCATCGGAAATTCTGGTGGTGTCGGATGGTTCGGGCAATCCGGATTGGGTCGCCATGGACCTGTTCTCGCAAGCCGAGCATGATGAGCTTGCGCAATCCAT
The DNA here is from genome assembly GCA_023150195.1 of Azonexus sp. Taxonomy (GTDB): domain Bacteria; phylum Pseudomonadota; class Gammaproteobacteria; order Burkholderiales; family Rhodocyclaceae; genus Azonexus. The sequence continues at coordinate 1,751 of JAKLLI010000244.1, read as the reverse complement.
CCTGATTTGCCCAGACGCGGGTTTTATCGAACGTGTGCAGGCGAGTATTGAAAAATTGCTGCCCGAGATGCCACGTGCGCAAACCATTCGCACCTCGCTGACGAATCGGGGCGCTTTCATTCAGGTGCGCGACATGGCGGAAGCGATTGCGATTGCCAACCGCGTGGCGCCTGAACACCTTGAACTGGCCATGGATGATCCGACGCCCTGGGTTGAGCAAATTCACCATGCGGGCGCTATTTTTATCGGCCATTACACGTCGGAGTCTCTGGGTGATTACTGTGCCGGCCCAAATCACGTGTTGCCAACCTCGGGCAGTGCCCGCTTTTCGTCGCCGCTGGGGGTCTATGATTTCCAGAAGCGCACCAGTTTGATCCGGGTTTCCCGCGAAGGCGCGCAAACGCTGGGGCAGATTGCGTCCACCCTGGCGCACGGTGAAGGCTTGCCTGCGCACGCACGTTCCGCCGAATTCCGGCTGGAAAACTGAGTTTTTTTGCGGTCGACCGTGCCTGCCTTGGCGGGGTACTGCCCTTCGCGAGACGCATGCTGGTTGAGCAGCGACGCTGGATGACGGCCGAAGAATTCAACGCCCAATTGGGTTTGTGCCAATTTTTGCCTGGGCCGAATGTGGTCAATCTGGCCGTTGTGGTTGGCAAGCGCTATCACGGTCTGGCGGGGGCGATTCTGGCCCCCCTGGGTTTGTTGGCCGGTCCGCTGGCGATCGTACTGCTGTTGGCCATGGTCTATGACGCCTATGGGCAACTTCCCGTGGCGCAGTCGGTGCTGCGTGGGGTGGCGGCAGTCGGCGCAGGCTTGTTGTTCGCCATGGCCTGGCGCATGGCCGGGGCGCTCAAGGAAAAACGCCTATTTTTGCCCTTTACCGTGTTGGTGGTGGTCGGGATTGCCTGGCTGCGCTGGCCCATGTTGTGGGTCATGCTGTCCGGCTTGTGTCTGAGCGGGGGCTTGGCCTACTGGCGCTTGGGACGGCCCTGATGCTGGTTTTTGACCTGTTTCGCGAATTTGCAGTGCTGTCTTTCGTCGCCTTCGGTGGGGCGACCGCTTTATTGCCGGAAATGCACCGCGTGGTCGTTGAGCAGCATCAGTGGCTCGATAACACCACTTTTACCAATTTGTATGCCATCGCCCAAGCCGCACCCGGGCCGAATGTGCTGGTGGTGACGCTGATTGGCTGGAAAGTGGCGGGTCTGTGGGGGGCGTTGGCCAGCACCCTGGCCATGTGTTTGCCGATGAGCGTGCTGATCTATCTGCTGATTGATCGCTGGGAATCGTTTGCCGGGCGTCGCTGGCAAAAGGCGATCAGTCTGGGTGTGGCACCATTGGCCGTGGGTTTGGTGTTTTCCGGCGCCTCGCTGATTGCCAGTTCGGCGGGTTTGGGGGCTTGGGGCTGGGGGCTCCTGTTGACGACCACGGTGGTCAACAGCAAGAGCAAGCTGCATCCCCTGTGGCTGATCGGGCTGGGTGCCCTGGCTGGCTGGCTCGGGCTGACCTGAGTGAGCGAAGGATCAGTCGGCTGTCACCATTTGCCGATCGTTTATCTGTACCCGGTTGCGGCCGTGCTGTTTGGCTTGGTAGAGCGCTGCGTCAGCTAGGGCCACGAGTCCTGCGGCACTGCTTTCTCCTGAGGGAATCACTGAGGCCACCCCAAAACTGCAGGAAACGAGTCCGGCAATGCCTTTCTCGTGTGGAATGCATAATTCCCGGATGGCGAGGCGCATCCGTTCGGCAACGGC
>JAKLLI010000243.1 GCA_023150195.1 Azonexus sp. | reverse complement strand
CTATTCGGCATCGGCCAGATTCCAACCGGCGACCGCGACCCCTTTGCCCTGCGTCGTCACGCGCTGGGCGTCATTCGCATGCTGGCCGAAAACGATCTGGATTTGCCGCTGGACACCCTGTTGACCGTGGCCGCAAAAGCCTTTGCTGCGATCGACGGCTTTCAGTCGGCAGAAACCGCACTGGCCGATTTCATCTACGACCGCCTCGCCGGCAGCCTGCGCGAACAAGGCTATTCGGCGCAGGAAGTCGATGCCGTCGTCAGCCAGCGGCCGCAGCGTCTGGGCGACATCCCCAAGCGCCTCGCCGCCGTGCGCGCTTTCTCGGCGCTGCCGGAAGCCGCCGCGCTCGCCGCTGCCAACAAGCGGGTCGGCAATATCCTGAAAAAGGTGGACGGCACGGTCGACGCCACGGTGAATGCCGATTTGCTCAAGGAAGCCGCCGAAGCCGCGCTCAATGCGGCGCTGGCCGATGTTGCGCCCAAGGCGCAGGCCGCATTTGCGGCGGGCGATTACACCGCCTCCCTGCAGGTGCTGGCCGCCTTGCGCACCCCGGTGGATGCCTTCTTCGACGGGGTCATGGTCAATGACGACGATCCCGCCCTGCGCGCCAATCGTCTCGGCCTGCTCGCCTGCCTGCATGCGGCGATGAATCAGGTGGCCGATCTGTCCAAGCTCTCCGCCTGAGGCCCGCGCCATGCCGACCAAGCTCGTGATTCTCGACCGCGACGGCGTCATCAACTTCGATTCCGCCCAGTTCATCAAGAGCCCGGAAGAGTGGAAGCCGATTCCCGGCAGTCTGGAAGCCATCGCCCGCCTGACCCAGAGTGGTTACAAGGTGGTGGTGGCCACCAACCAGTCCGGTGTCGGTCGCGGCCTGTTCGACATGGATACGCTGAACCGCATGCACCAGAAGATGCACAAAGCGGCTTTCGAGGTCGGCGCCCGCATTGATGCCGTGTTTTACTGCCCACACGCGGCCGATTCGAAATGCGATTGCCGCAAGCCCAAGCCGGGCATGTTCAAGCGTATTTCCGAAACGCTCAATGTCGACCTGACTGGCATTCCCGCGATTGGCGACTCCCTGCGCGACCTGCAGGCGGGCGCCGCCGTGGGTTGCCACCCCATCCTGGTCCTCACCGGCAAAGGCGAAAAGACGCAGGCCGAGGGCAATCTGCCTGAAGGCACGCTGATCTTTGCCGATCTGGCGGCTGCGGTCGACCACCTGCTGGGAGCACAAAGCAAATGAATGCCATTCGCTCCACCCTGTTCATGGCCTACGCCATTCTCTGGTCGGTGCTGAGTGCCCCGCTGGTGTTCGTCGCCGGCCCGTTGCTGGGTGGCCTCTGGGGCTACCGCTTCGGCAAGCTGTGGCGACTGGGCACCCAGTTCGGCGTTGAAACCTTTCTCGGGATCAAGCCCAAGGTGATCGGTCGCGAGAACATGCCGAGCGAACCCTGCGTCATTCTCGCCAAGCATCAATCGGCCTGGGAAACCATGACCCTGCAGGATTGCGTCCCGAATGGCGCCTACTGTGTCTTCGTCCTCAAGCAGGAACTGCTCAAGGTGCCCTTCATCGGCTGGGGGCTGGCGGCGATGAAAATGATTTCCATCGACCGCAGTGCCGGCAAGGATGCCCTGGCGCAAGTCGTCACTCAGGGCCGCGAGCGGCTGAAGCAAGGCTTTTACGTGATCGTCTTCCCGGAAGGCACCCGCGTCGCCCCCGGCCAGAAAAAGCGCTTCAAGACCGGCGGTGCGCATCTGGCCACCCAGGTTGGCTGCAAGGTTGTCCCGATTGCCCATGATGCCGGCGAACTGTGGCCACGTCAGGCCTTCCTGAAAAAACCGGGCACCGTCACCATCAGCATCGGCCCCGCCTTCGACACCACCGGCATGAGCGATCTGGAAGTCAATCAGAAGGCCGAAGCCTGGATCGAAGCCGAAATGCGCCGCATCTCGCCGCACCGCTACCCGGATGCCGGCGCCAGCGCCTGACAGCCTCCGCCAGATCGTCCTCGGCGGCCAATCCCTGCCCTATCGCCTGCGCCGCAGCCAGCGGCGCTCCATCGGCCTGACCATCGATGCGCAGGGGCTGCGCGTTGCCGCCCCCGCACGCGCCCCGCTCCGCGACATCGAACAGCTGATCCGCGAGCATGCCGACTGGGTGCTGAACAAACTGGCGGCCTGGGCCAAGCGTACGCCGCCGCAACCCGCCCCCCTGAGCGACGGCCAGTTCATCCCGGTCCTCGGCCAGCCCAGGCGCCTGAGCTTGCAGCCCGCGCGCCGGGCCGGCAGCGAACTCACCGACGACGCCCTGATCCTGCAGGTGCCGGGCACGGTCGACGCGGTCGATATCCTCAAAATGCAGTTGCGCGAACACGCCCGCCGCCTGTTCGCCGAACGCCTTGCCCTGCACGCCCCCCGTCTGGGTGTGGCGGTCCCGCCACTGCGCCTGTCCTCGGCCCGAACCCGCTGGGGCAGTTGCAGCGCCGCCGGCAACATTGCGCTCAACTGGCGCCTGATCCATCTGCCGCTCGTGATGATCGACTACGTCGTCTGTCACGAACTGGCGCATCTCAAGGAAATGAACCACAGCCCGCACTTCTGGTCTGTGGTCGAACAACTCTGCCCAGACTGGCGCCAGCTGCGACTGGCCCTGCGCCAACAGGGCCGCGAACTGCCCGTTTTCTGAAAGGACACTCCCATGCGCATCCTCCATACCATGCTCCGCGTCGTCGACCTTGACCGCGCCATTGCCTTCTATACCGAAATCCTCGGCATGCGCCTGCTGCGCCGCAAGGATTATCCGGAAGGACGATTCACGCTGGCCTTTGTCGGCTATGGCGACGAGGACAGCGAGGCGGTGCTGGAACTGACCCATAACTGGGACACCACCCAATACGAACTGGGCACGGCCTACGGCCACATCGCGCTGGCCGTCCCGGATGCCGCAGCCGCCTGTGCCGAAATCAAGGCCAGGGGCGGTCGGGTCGTGCGTGAAGCCGGGCCGATGAAACACGGCAATACCATCATCGCCTTTGTCGAGGACCCCGATGGTTACAAGGTGGAACTCATTCAGCGAAGCTGATCCGTATCAAATACTTAGGCCATACCATCGCCGACAATCCGGCTTCCCGCGGAGATGACCATGGCCTTTCCTGACGATTTTGCAGCGGTCAAACCGCTGACCCTCTACGATCCCCTGGCCGAGTTGCTGGGTGCACCGGTCGACGGCCGGATTACCTACACATTCGCGGATGTGGTGAAGCTGGCTGGCCATGCCTGCCCGACGGTTGCCGGCGCGTGGACACTGACTGTCCGTGCGCTGAAGGCACTGTATGGCGACGCCCTGCCGCAGCGCGGCCAGATCGCGGTTGCACTGCCCGACCATGAAAACAGCGGCGTCACCGGGGTCATCGCCAGTGTCGCGGGCATGCTCACCGGCGCGGCGGGTGAAGGCGGATTCAAGGGGCTGGGCGGGCAGCATGTTCGACGCGGGTTATTGCGCTTTGGCATCGAAGGCGTGCAGGGCGTCGCGTTCTCCCGCACCGACACGCAAGCCACGGTCGACTGCCGCCTGAACCTGCAAACCGTGCCCGGTGACCCGGAAATGGCCAAGCTGCTCCCGGCGATCATCCAGGGTGACGCAGGTCCGGCAGAACGCCAGGCCTTTGCCCACCTGTGGCAGGCCCGGGTAC
>JAKLLI010000242.1 GCA_023150195.1 Azonexus sp. | reverse complement strand
TTGCTGGCCGCGAACATGTAAGCCACGTCTGGGTGGGAGGTGAGTGTTGCGTGGAACACAAAACTTTACTCAAGAAAGACCAATATCAGTTGGATTCAGCGATAGCGCTATGGCAAAATAATTTGCAATTCCGTGAGCAGGCTTGAAATCAAGCTTCGGAGCGGGTTACGAATTTACTTATACCTTTTCTTCAACGAGGGAAAACAATGATCAAAAACATCGCCAAGAAGTCTCTGGTTGTCGCTCTGCTGGCCGGTATCGGCTTCTCCGCTGTTGCCCAGGAACGCGTTTACCTGATCGACGCACGTGATGTCGTTGCCAAGTCTGGCACCGGCCTGTGCTGGCGTGACGGCTACTGGACCCCGGCCGCTGCCGCTGCCGACAAGGCTGGTTGCGAGTGCGACAAGGACCTGCTGCCGGCAGGCACCTGTGATGCCAAGGCCGCTGCGCCGGCCGCTGCTGCCCCGGCCGCCGCGGTTGCTGCGCCGAAGCCGGCCGGTGAAAAGATCACCGTCGCTGCCGATGCGCTGTTCGACTTCAACAAGGCTGTCCTGCGTCCGGAAGGTCAGGCCAAGCTCGACGAGCTGGTCTCCAAGGCCGCTGCCATCAAGCTGGAAGTGATTCTAGCCGTGGGTCACACCGACCGTCTGGGTGGCGACGCTTACAACCAGAAGCTGTCCGAAAAGCGCGCTGCTGCCGTCAAGGAATACCTGGTGGCCAAGGGTATCGAAGCCAACCGTGTTTACACCGAAGGCAAGGGTGAAAAGCAGCCCGTGACCGGCGACAAGTGCAAGGGCAATGCCAAGACCAAGGCCCTGATCGACTGCCTGCAGCCGGATCGTCGCGTCGACATCGAAGTCATCGGCACCAAGTAATCTGCCGCTGCTACAATGGAAAGCCCTGCCTTGGCAGGGCTTTTTACTTTCTACCAGACAGAATTGACTCATGTTGAACGCAGACCCCGCAGAACTGGAAAAATTTGGCGACTTGGCCCATCGCTGGTGGGATCCGAACAGCGAATTCAAACCCCTGCACGACATTAATCCCCTGCGCCTTGGCTGGATTGATCGCTGCATTAGCTTGCGTGGCAAGCAGGTCCTTGACGTAGGCTGCGGCGGTGGATTGCTTTCTGAAGGCATGGCACGGTTGGGCGCCACGGTCACTGGCATTGATCTCTCAGAAAAGCCACTTGGCGTCGCCAAACTGCACTTGCTGGAAAGCGGTGCTCAGGTGAATTACCGGAAAATTGCCGTTGAGGCGCTTGCAGAAGAAATGCCCGGCCAGTTTGATGCAGTAACTTGCCTGGAAATGCTGGAGCATGTTCCCAACCCCTCCAGCGTCATCACCGCCTGCGCGCGCCTGGTCAAGCCCGGTGGTCAGGTCTTTTTCTCCACCCTGAATCGCAATCCCAAAGCCTATCTGTTTGCAGTCATCGGTGCCGAATACGTGCTGAAAATGCTCCCCAAGGGCACGCATGACTACGCCAAGTTCATCAAGCCGTCAGAACTCGCTCGCTGGGCCAAAATGGGGCAACTTGAGCCAGAAGAATTGATCGGCATGACTTACAACCCGATCACCAAGGACTACGCCTTGGGTCGCGACACCAGCGTCAATTACCTGATGCGTACGATCCGCAAAGACTGAAGTTGCACCTCACCATGCCGGCACCGGCGTCCGGCATGGCTTAGCGCCCCCCGCCGTTTTCCTGGCGGCGGTAAGCGCGCCAGAGCGGCCAAGCCAACAGCCCCCCAAATATCCCCATCAACGCCAAAGGCCAGCTTACCGGATCATTCCATGCCCGACGAGCAGCCAACCTGTCGACCACATCAATGCGCTGATATTTGAGCGTGTTGTTCCCCACTTCGCTCGGCTTGCGGTTCTTCAGCCAGCGATGACGCAAGGTATAGCTCTTGGGATGCAGCCCAAAAACCCAAGGGGCATCCTGATGGAGAATCCGATTCATCCGCCGGATCATCTCCAGACGCGCAGGCGTATTGTCCATGTGCTTCATTTCCCGGAATAGCTGATCAAAGGCCGGATTTTCGTAATTCGCCGAATTTTCCCCACCACCCCGGACACGTCCTTCCGGCCCATGGAGCAGAAAGAAAAAGTTTTCCGGATCGGGATAATCGGCATTCCAACCCATATAGAACAACTGAACATTGCCCTTTCTCAGTTTGTCCTGAAAACGATTAAAGTCTGTTGCGCGAACCACCAGTTGGATATCGATCTTGGCAAACTGCCGCGTCAGCCAGTCCAGCCGGGCTTTTTCGCCCATGCCACCACCTGTGGTATCCAGATTCAGCACCAGCGATTCGCCGGTTTGCGCGTGTCGACCGTTGGGATAACCTGCCCGACGCATCAGCGCCTTCGCTTCGTCTACCGATTTACGCACGGGTCGCCCATCGACCCAGTCATACACCTCGGGGTTAATGCCGACTTCACCAGCTTCAAAACCAAATATCCCCGGTGGCAAGGGGCTTTGGGCAGCCAAGCCGCGCCCATTCGAGAAAATCGAGATGAACTCCTCCTGATCAATGGCAATCGATATCGCCTGCCGCAGGGCTGCCTTTTCCCTGGACAAGCCGCCAACGACACCGTCCAGCATGTTGAATCCCATGTAAAAGGTCGAGCTCTTCACGGAAGTCATCAAGCGGATGCCCTTGGCTTGCATCTCTTCGGTCAACGCGACATCCCCCCCCATATTCACCCGAACCGCCTGGTCAAAACTGTCGGATGAAATACCAGAGGCATCGTAGTAGCCCTGCAAAAATTTGTTCCAGTAGGGAATCGCTTCCTTTTCCCGCGTAAATACTGCCTGATCGATCAAGGGCAAGGCTTGGCCGCAATCGACCAGCAAGCCAGCCTCTGCGTCCCCCGCCTCGCCTTCGCAAGGATAGGATTGGCCATGAAAATTCGGATTACGCGACAAGACCATTCGCCGATTCGGATCATTTTCGGTGAGCATGTAAGGTCCGGTGCCAACAGGCCACCAATCCAGCGTCAAATTCTTTTCCGCCATGCCCGGTTGACTGTAAAACCGGTCCACCTCACGCGGGACCGGTGCAAAAAACGGCATGGCCAGCCAATAGGCAAATTGGGGATATTTGCCGCGTATGCGAATGCGAAAAGTGTGAGTATCGACCCGCTCCACCCCTTCGAGTGGAAAAGCATCCAGATCCAGCCACGCCGCCCTGCCCTGCTGCTGCGCCGCCTTGGTGAGTTGAGCACCCAAGGCGTCCAGGCCGATGATCTTGTCGGCCATCATGCCGAAAATCGGGGAATGCAGCCGGGGATGCGCCAAACGCTTGATCTGGTAGATATAATCGTCAGCCGTCAATTCACGGCTGGCAGTTTCCGGAAAGTCGGCGATGCGCGTCCGCCCTTCCGCGACATCTTTGCCGAGATAGCGGGGTTGACCGCTGGCATCCAACGCAAAAGCCGGATGCGGCTGATAGCGGATGCCGGGCTGTAAGCGCAATTCGTAAACGCTTTCGGCGATCCGATCTACCGGGCTATCCGCCGGCAGCTGCTTTCCTTGAGCATCCAGATAAACGGGCACCGGCATGTCCCTAAGCGTTGCCGGCATCAGTTCATAAGGGCGCTTGAGATAGTGATACTGCAGGGGCGGCTCGTAGATCTGTGCGGTAAATGCAATTTCGTCTTCGGCATAGGATTGCGCCGGATCAAGATGTTTCGG
>JAKLLI010000241.1 GCA_023150195.1 Azonexus sp. | reverse complement strand
CGCACACTTTCCGATTCGTCGGGAAACCAAAAACAAAAAAGGCGCCGAAAGGCGCCTTTTTCAGTTGCTCAAACAGAAATCAGGCGGTGAGTGCCTTGATTTGAGCAGACAGACGGCTCTTGGTGCGAGAAACAGCGTTCTTGTGAACGATTTTCTTGTCAGCAATACGGTCGATCACGGAAACCGAAGTCTGGAAAATACCTTGTGCTGCGACTTTGTCGCCAGCAAGGATCGCCTTGCGCACGCTCTTGATCGCGGTACGCAGGGTCGAACGCAGGCTTGCGTTGTGGGCGCGCTGCTTGTCAGCTTGACGTGCGCGCTTGCGGGCTTGTGCGCTGTTGGCCATGAGAAGAGTTCCAAATTAAAAATAGCTAAGCCTGAAATTATACAACAGAATTTTTTTGTTTAACAATCGGGCAGGGGATTTTTTTACATACCGAACCGCTCAGGCACTTAACTCTTTCGGCAAGGGGAAGGAAACACCTTCTTCGACCCCGTCCAGTTGCCTGACTTCGCCCGGTGCCAACTGCACCAGCCGGTCAACGACCTGACGCACCAGAATTTCGGGTGCCGAGGCCCCCGCGCTGACACCGATACACTGCTTTCCGAGCAGCCACGCAGCGTCGATTTCATCCGCCACATCAACCAGTTTGGCGTCGATACCGCGTGCACGTGCCACCTCTTTGAGGCGACGCGAATTGGAACTGTTTGGACTGCCGACCACGATCACCAGATCGCAGCGCTCGGCAAGCGCCTTGACGGCATCCTGACGATTTTGGGTGGCGTAGCAGATATCGTCCTTTTTCGGCCCCTGAATTCCGGGAAAACGCTCGCGCAAGGCGTCAATGACCACCGAAGCATCATCGACCGACAGCGTCGTTTGCGTCACAAACGACAATTGCGCCGGATCAGCGACTGACAACTGGGCCACATCAGCCGCCGTCTCGACCAGATGCATGCCGCCTTCACTTTGCCCCATGGTGCCTTCCACTTCGGGATGCCCCTTGTGGCCGATCATGACCACTTCCCGGGTCTGGCTGCGCATTTTGCCGACTTCAACATGCACCTTGGTGACCAGCGGACAGGTCGCATCGAACACCTTGAGACCACGCGCTTCCGCTTCGTGACGGACGGCCCTGGAAACCCCATGCGCACTGAAAATCACGGTACTCCCCACCGGCGCTTCGGCAAGTTCCTCAATAAATACCGCGCCTTTGGCCCGCAGGTCATCGCAAACAAACTTGTTATGGACGACCTCATGACGCACATAAATGGGGGCACCAAATTTTTCCAGCGCCCGCTCGACAATGGCGATGGCACGCTCGACGCCGGCACAAAAGCCCCGCGGATTCGCAAGCAGGATGGTCATTACATGATCCCGATGATCTTGACTTCGAAGCGAATGGTTTTCCCCGCCATCGGATGATTGAAGTCGAACAAGGCCGAAGTCTCATCGAGTTCGCGGAGAAAACCGGCAAACGTGCCACCATTGGGCGCCGTGAATTCAACGACCGAGTTCTCCTGCAAGACCATGTCCGCCGGCAGGCCGCTGCGGGCGATGCGTTCTACCAGACGTTCGTTATGCACACCAAAACCCTGCTCCGGCGGCAACTCGAAAACAAAATGCTCGTGCGCCGTCAGGCCGATCAACACATTTTCCAGATTTTCGGCCAGTTGACCGCTGCCCATCTGCAGGGTCGCGGGACTCATGTCGAAGGTGGACAGGAACTCTTCACCATCCAGCGTCGTAATACGGTAATGCAGGGTGAGATAGCTATCGGAACGGACGGTATCGCTCATTGAATTTCATCTTTCTTGTTTGCAGCGGTCAACGATGCCAGGAACAGCAAAACGGCACCCAGCGTGATCGCCGAATCGGCTACATTGAAGGCGGGCCAATACCAGCCGGCGACATGCCACTGGATGAAATCGACCACGGCACCAAAGCGCACGCGATCAATCACATTACCCAAGGCGCCGCCCATGATCAGCGTCAGAGCCAGCGACATCAGTTTTTGTTCCGGATGTTTCTTCAACTCCGACGCGACCCAGGCCGAGACCGCCAGCGCCAGCCCCGTGAAGAACCAGCGCTGCCAGCCCGGTTGATCGGCCAGAAAACTGAAGGCCGCACCCGGATTGAAGGTCAGCACCCAGTTCCAGAACGGCGCGAAATAAATCACTTCATTGAAACCGACCGTCGCCAGCACAATGGCCTTGCTGATCTGGTCGAGGACGACGCAGAGTCCGGCCAGTGCGTACCAGTGAATCGCCTTGTCAGGCACAGTGCCTATCCTCGCCTTCGCCGAACAGGTTACTGACACAGCGACCGCACAAGTCGGGGTGCTCGGCATGCGCGCCGACATCCTCCCGCACATGCCAGCAACGTTCGCACTTGACGTGGGTCAGCGGCGTGGCAGTGACGGATTCCTCAGCGGCTTCGATCACCGCGGTCGACGAGCAGATAAAGACAAATTTCAAATCGTCGCCCAAGGCCGACAGCACAGCGAATTTCTCACCCGCACAGCGGATTTCAACCGCTGCCTGCAGCGCAGCGCCAATTTCACCGGCCTCGCGGCGGGCTTCCAGCGCTTTGGTCACATCGTTGCGCACCTCACGCACGATGGCCCATTTAGCCATTAGCTCGGCCTCACCGCCTTGCGCCGGCAGCGCGTGCCATTGCTGGAACATGATGGAGTCGTCTTCCTGCCCCGCGAGTACCGCCCAAACTTCTTCGGCAGTAAAGGCCGCGATCGGCGCCAGCAGCCGAATAAAGGTCTGGGTGATGTGCCACAAGGCGGACTGTGCAGACCGCCGCGCCAGCGATTTTTCGCCGGTGGTGTACAAGCGATCCTTCAGGATATCGAGGTAGAAACCGCCGAGATCTTCCGAGCAGAAGGTCTGCAGCGCCTGGACCACGCGATGGAACTCGAACTTCTCGTAATCGGCGCGACAAGCGGCTTGAAACTCACGGGTCAAAGCCAGCGCGTAGCGATCAATTTCCAGCCACTGATCGGCTGGCAGCATCGCGGTCGACGCATCGAAATCCGAAATATTGGCCAACAGGAAGCGCAGGGTGTTACGAATACGGCGATACCCCTCGACCACGCGCTTGAGGATTTCGTCCGAAATGGTGAGTTCACCGGAGTAATCGGTGGAAGCCACCCACAGGCGCAGGATGTCGGCGCCCATCTTGTCCGAAACCTGCTGCGGCGCGATGACATTGCCCTTGGACTTGGACATCTTGTGGCCCTTGCCATCGACAACGAAGCCGTGCGTCAGCAAGGCCTTGTACGGCGCGCGACCATCGATCGCAGCACCGGTCAGCAGCGACGAGTGGAACCAGCCACGATGCTGGTCCGAGCCTTCGAGATAAAGGTCGGCTTGCCAGCCCAAGGTTTCCGCATGCGAGCCACGCATCACGCTCATGTGCGTGGTACCGGAGTCAAACCAGACGTCCAGGATGTCGGTGGTCTTGACGTAGTCGGCGACCTCGGCGCCCAGCAATTCAGCGGCGTCCAGTTGCGTCCAGGCTTCGATGCCGCCCTGTTCGACGCGCTGGGCGACGGCTTCCATCAGCTCCAGCGTGTTCGGATGCAGCTCGCCCGTCGCCTTGTGGGTAAAGAAAGGCAGCGGCACGCCCCAGTTACGCTGGCGCGAGATGCACCAGTCCGGGCGGTTGGCGATCATCGCGTGCAGGCGGTTCTT
>JAKLLI010000240.1 GCA_023150195.1 Azonexus sp. | reverse complement strand
CGCTGAGACATGAAAAAGCCCGTCTGATTCAGGCGGGCTTTTTTTCGTTCACAACGGGGCAATTCAGCTGACGACGATCTCGTCCTCGCGTTTATCGCCGATATTGTCCGTCCACCGTACGCGTAGCCTGTCCCCGATGCGAATGCCGCGTGCCTTGAAGGCGAAAAGCGGATTCCGGGATACCGAGGTGTTGAGCTGGCCCGCGATCAGCGGCTGGTTGTTCAGGCTGACACTGAAGGTGCGAATGTGGTGAACGGGCACGACCTGCCCAGACTCATCCCGACGCTGTCCAGTTTCCATTGGATGCTGCATCAGGATGCGCAGTGTGGTGATTTCGCCCTGAATCAGTGCGCGAATTTTGATGGCCTCGCTCATTTACGATCCTCCACAGCCACCCAGGGTGACCTTGATTTCCCGAAAGGCGACATGGGTTTTGCCGTCTGATGTTTTGGCAAGCGCACGAATTCGCATGGTTTCCGCCATTTTGAGCTGGAGTTTGACGTAGGCGATTGCGGGCGGTGAAAAATCCATCGTGGCGCAGAGCGGCATCGGATTTTTGTCCGCGAATACGGCCAGGGATTGTGTGCCGGGGAGATTGCTGGTGATCTCAATTTCCACTTTGGCGCCGTTCTCGGCAATTTCCGGGACGACGAACTGAATGTCCCGGGATTCACTTGGATTGCCCGCCCCCCAGGCTTTGAGTGCGCCGCCGAGGGTATTGGCGGTGAAGGCGGCTTGAAGCCACTCGGCTGCCATGACCCGTGTGGGCAGGAGCAACCCGGTACTTAAGAAGGGCATGAGCGCCGCAGCGGAAATGCCCCCTTTGAGGAATCGACGTCTTAGCGTCTGCTGGGTATCAGGGAGGGTTCTCATGATGCTCGTTGCCAGTGGCCGGATTTCCCGCCCTTTTTTTCGATCAGACGAAGGTTCTCGATGTGCATGCCGCGGTCGACTGCCTTGAGCATGTCGTAAATGGTCAGTAGGCAGAAGCTAAGGTGTTGATTTATTGTGTTTTTCAAAATTCAGTTTTCTCGATTTTGACGCCTTTTAGCCCGTTGAGTGGGATAAAAATGGGATAAGAATTTGCCTTCTCCCGCAGCCATTTTACGACCTTCCAAGCGATCTGAGCGGAACTCAGTAGTCGATTCAAGACGATCCGTGAGCCGTTGTTGGAGAGGGTGTGTGGACCATCTCGACAAGTAAGGGTTGAAATTTTTTCCCCTAACACTATATCGCTTCCTGTCGGCTTAAGCCGTCCGGCACTCCCAGCCCACGAATGACTCTTGTTACGGGTATGGGGCGCTGATTTCCCTTTAATTCGTTATCGCTTAGGAGATCAATAATGTTTATTCGTCCCCTCTACGACCGGATTATCGTCAAGCGCGTTGAGCAACAGCGCACGACTGCTGCCGGTATTGTGATTCCCGATACCGCTGCGGAAAAGCCCGAACAAGGCGAAGTGGTCGCAGTCGGCAGCGGTCGCCTGCTACAGGATGGCAGCGTGCGGCCTTTGCAGGTCAAGACTGGCGAACGGGTGCTGTTCGGCAAGTATGCCGGCCAGACCGTCAAGCTCGACGGTGAGGAATTTCTCGTCATGCGCGAGGAGGATGTCCTCGGTGTCATCGATACTGCTTCGGCCGATTCCGTAAAGAAGGCCGCCTGATCCCGTTCGCTAATAAAGGAGCAAAGATATGGCTGCAAAAGACGTTCAATTTCATGACAACGCTCGCGCCCGCATCGTCCATGGCGTGAATGTGCTGGCCGATGCCGTCAAGGTCACGCTCGGCCCCAAAGGACGCAATGTCGTTTTGGAGCGCGGATATGGCGCACCGCTGATTACCAAGGATGGTGTTTCGGTAGCCAAGGAAGTGGAGCTGAAGGACAAGCTGGAGAACATGGGCGCCCAGATGGTGAAGCAGGTTGCCTCGAAGACTGCCGATGTTGCTGGCGACGGCACGACGACGGCAACTGTCCTGGCGCAGTCGATTGTGCGCGAAGGGATGCGTTACGTTGCCGCCGGGATGAACCCTATGGATCTCAAGCGCGGTATCGACAAGGCAGTTTCGACGGTGGTTGATGAGCTGAAAAAGCTCTCCAAACCCTGCGCCACGAGCAAGGAAATCGCCCAGGTGGCAACCATCTCGGCCAATAGCGACGCCGCCATCGGCGAGATCATTGCCGAGGCGATGGAGAAGGCTGGCAAGGAGGGCGTGATCACCATCGAAGAGGGTAAATCGCTGGAGAACGAACTGGATGTCGTGGAAGGCATGCAGTTTGATCGCGGCTACATCAGCCCCTACTTCATCAACCAGCCGGACAAACAGATGGCCGTGCTGGAAGATCCGATGATCCTGCTCCACGACAAGAAGATTTCCAGCATTCGCGATCTGCTGCCAGTGCTTGAAGAGGTTGCCAAGGCAGGCAAGCCGCTCCTGATCGTTGCCGAGGACGTGGATGGCGAGGCGCTGGCAACTCTGGTGGTCAACAGTATGCGCGGCGTTCTGAAGGTCGCTGCGGTGAAGGCGCCTGGCTTTGGTGATCGGCGGAAGGCAATGCTTGAAGATATTGCCATCCTGACCGGCGGCACGGTGATTTCCGAGGAAGTCGGTCTATCGCTGGAAAAGGCGACGGTCAAGGATCTTGGTCGGGCCAAGCGGGTGGAGATCCGCAAGGAAACAACCACCATCATCGACGGGGCTGGCGAGCAGCAGGTCATTACGGATCGGGTTGCCTCCATTCAGCGTCAAATCGAGGAAACGACCTCCGATTATGACCGCGAGAAGCTCCAGGAGCGTGTCGCCAAGCTCGCTGGCGGTGTTGCCGTTATCAAGATTGGTGCGGCAACTGAAGTTGAGATGAAGGAAAAGAAGGATCGGGTCGACGATGCGCTGCATGCCACCCGTGCCGCCGTCGAGGAGGGCATTGTTCCCGGTGGTGGCGTGGCCCTGCTCCGTGCCCGTGCCTCGATCAAGAGTCTCAAGGGAGAAAATCACGACCAGGATGCGGGCATCAAGATCGTGCTTCGCGCTCTGGAAGAACCCCTGCGTGCCATTGCAGCCAATGCCGGTGACGAGCCGTCCGTGGTCATTGCCAAGGTGGAAGAGGGTAAAGGCAATTATGGCTACAACGCTTCCAACGGCGAATACGGCGATTTGGTCGACATCGGGGTCATCGATCCGACCAAGGTCACGCGCACTGCATTGCAGAACGCAGCATCCGTCGCCGGCCTCATCCTTACCACTGATGCGACGGTGACAGAGGCTCCCAAGGAGCACAAACCTGCCGTGCCAGCCATGCCCGACATGGACTACTGAAACGACGGTTTTTTGCCAAATCTAGCGTGACAAGAGGGGAGGGGGACGTCCTCCCTCCCTTCCTTTTGTGAAGGAGTGCGTGATGAACACTCAAACTCTGTCGAGTGTGGCTTTCGCTTCTGCCCAACACCTTGCCTGCGGAACGGACGTGGCCATATTGGTCGGCGCCAGTTGTGGCGGCGAGGATGAATACAAAATGATCGCCGAGGAGCTTGGGTATGGCCCTTTGGCAATGCCTTATCCATGTGACACGCAAACGATAAAGCAGCAGCTTGAGGCTGTCTTGTAGTGACTCGCGGCTAGGGCCTGTTCACAGTAGCCAGACATAAGCGCAAGCCAGATGAAGGAAAGCATTGAATCGATTGGCAAGTTTGTCGTATCGAGTAGCGATACGCCGAAACTG
>JAKLLI010000239.1 GCA_023150195.1 Azonexus sp. | reverse complement strand
CGAACAAGGCATAGCCACCAATCAGCAGGTAATCCACCTGCTGCTCGTTCAAGGCAACGATCAAGGCCTTGAGATCCGCCAGCGAGGCTGGCCGACAGTACTCAGCGGTCTCGTCCATACAACCGTTCCCATGCCAGCTTTGCCATCCCCTGTGCCAGGCATTCGCGTTGATGCTGATTTGCCGCCTCATGCGTCTTGAAACGATAAATCCCCTTCGGAACAAAACTGGTGTGCCCTGAGGGCAAACGATGAATCTCATCGTTAAAACGCGCACCTTCGACCAGTTGGCGACCGGAAATTTCAAGACCGACAGGACGTTCCTTGCGTCGTCCTACGCTGCGCATGCCCCTCTCCTTTCGTTCATCACGAAGATCATACACTGCTCACCCATAGCCACTATTTGAAGCATCACGCGGCCCTCGGGTCAAAGGCCTCGCGCACGGCATCGGCAAAGAGGTTGGCAGCGAGCACCAGCACAAACATCGCCACGAAGGCGGCCACCAGCGACCACCACACCACCGGCTCACGCCCGAGTTCCATGCGCGCGTTATTGATCATGGTGCCGAAACTGGTCATGCTCGGATCGACCCCAATGCCCACGTAAGACAACACCGCTTCGGCCAGCACCAGGCCGGAGAAATCCATGACCAGCGCAATAATCACGATGTGCATCAGATTGGGCAGGATGTGGCGCAGGATGATGCGCGGACTGGAGACGCCAAAGGCCTGCGCTGCCTGAATGTAATCGAGCTCGCGCAGCTTGAGCGTTTCGCCGCGCAACAGCCGGCACAAGCCCGTCCAGCTGGTGATGCCGAGAATGAAACAGAGTGCCAGCAAGCGCAGATCGGCGCGTTCGGCGGCAGTGGAGAACCACTCGGGATGGGTATCGATCACCACCTGCATCATCAGCACCGCTGCGGCAATCAGGAGCACACCGGGAATCGAGTTGAGTACGGTGTAAAGATACTGGATCAGGTCATCGACCCAGCCACGGAAGTACCCCGCCACAATGCCGAGCAACACCGCCATCGGCAGCATCACTAGGGTCGTCACCAGCCCGATCACCAGCGCCGTGCGCACGCTTTTAAGAATCTGGTAAAAAACGTCCTGCCCCACCTTGTCGGTGCCGAACACGTGGTAGTGCGGGGCCAAGGCCAGCAATGGCAGGGCACACAATAGCAAGCACCCGATCGTCACCAGGATGGCATGCCAGGCCAGCCGCGTTTCACCCCGCCAGATTTTTTGCCAGCTGGCACCGTGGACCGTACGCATCACTGCCACCACCAGCAGCAGCCACAGCGCGATGGCCAGGCCCGCAGCGTAAGTCACCCGCAGCGCGACATCGGCCCCTACCCCGTTTTCGTTTTCTCCCAGGTGTCGACCGCCATGACGCAGCCGCGGGTAATCGCGCACCATGCCGCCGCCCGGCAGATCGATATTTTCCTTGGCATAAAGGCGCGTGGCGAACGGGGCCGAATAGGTTTTTTCGTGATTCAGACGCAAGGGGCTGGCGATGGCATCGAGCACGGAAAGGACTTCGATCGCATACTGCTTGCGCTCACCTGGCTTGCCCTCCAATGCGACGCGGTAATGCAGCGAATCCAGCAAACCGATGAGCACAAAAACCAGCAACACGGTTGCCGACGCCATTCCCGCCTTGTTCGCTCCCACCCGCCGCCAGGCCGCCATCAAGGGTGGGCTGCGGCGAACCGCCAGCATGCCGATGACGCTGGCCACTACCAGCAACCAGATCAGGACATCCGACCAGAGAACGACGATTTCGAAATCGCTCATGAGAAGCGAATCCGCGGATCGACCAGCGTGTAGGAAATGTCGGTCAGGATCAGCCCCACGATATAAAGCACCGAGCCAATAAACACCATGCTGCGCACCACGGCAAAATCCTGCGCATTGATCGCATCAATCGTGTAACTGCCCAGCCCCGGAATCCCGAAAAACGACTCGGTCAGCAAGGAGCCCATAAACAGCAGCGGAATCACCACCACCACACCGGTCAGAATCGGAATCAGCGCATTGCGCAGGATGTGGCGAAAGAACACCACCGTTTCTGGCAAGCCCTTGGCACGGGCAGTGCGCACATAATCCTTACCCACTTCTTCCAGAAAAATGGTGCGATACCAACGCGCCGAGGAGCCAATCCCGGAAATGACGCCGATGAATACCGGCAAAATCAGGAAGCGCCAGGCATCCAGGCCCTCGCCAAAGCCGGAAATCGGCACCAGTCGCCAGATTTTGGCGATTAGATACTGTCCACCGATGATGTAAAAGAGGCCGGAAATCGACATCATGGCCACGCACAGTACGACACCCCAGAAATCCAGCGCCGTCGCCCGAAAGAAGGCCAGCATGAGGGCCAGGCTCACGGTCACGAACAGCCCCAGCACAAAGGTCGGCAAGGCAATCGCCAACGAAGGCCCCATGCGGGTTGCAATTTCCCGGGCAATATCGCGGCCGTCATCCGCCCGGCCAAAGTCGCCCACCACCATGCGCACGGATTTCTCGAAAAAAATGGTCTCGGTCACGGTCGACATGCCGCTGGCAGCCGAATTGACGAAGAGCGGCTTGTCGTACCCCCGCTCGGCCTTCCACTTCTCGATGGCCTCCGGCGTCACCCGCTTCACACCCAACTGCATGCGCGCCATATCATCCGGCGTATTGACGATGAAAAACAGTGCAAACGTGATGAGATTAACGCCGATCAGAATCGGGATGGCGTAGAGCAGGCGGCGAACAAGGTAGGCAAACATGGCGCGATTATGCGGCAAGCGGCTCCTCACCGGAACCACAACGCATTGCGCCAGCCTGTCGCTCATCCGTCTGTCCGAATTTCCGGGGCCGGCTCTCCCCGACTCATGCCGAGCGACATAGCGGCAGTCCATCGTGGGTGCTACCATGTAAAGCGATATGGAAATAAAGGAGGTTAGCTGTGCAAACCTACGAAAATGACATCAATGCCTGGGCAAATGAGCAAGCACGCCTGCTGCGTGCTGGCCGCTTTGACTTGTTGGATGTCGAACATATTGCAGGGGAGATTGAAGACGTGGGCAAAAGCGAACAACGTGAGTTGGCCAGCCGCATGGTTGTACTGCTCGCACATCTGCTCAAGTGGGCGTATCAACCTGATCGTAGAGGGGCCAGTTGGCAAAAGACGATAACGGCTCAGCGCAAGGAAATCAGTTACGCCCTGGAAGAATCGCCAAGCCTTATGCCTAAATTGCAAGAGCCTCGCTGGCTGGATATGGTCTGGGCACGGGCTATCGCTCAAGCTGTCAATGAAACAGGACTGGACTGCTTCCCTGAAGAATGCCCATGGGCTATTCAGGATGAGGTGCTGGCCGGATTATGGCTGCCTGAGTAAGAAATTAGCGCTTCTTTACCCATCATTCCAGCACCTTACCCCAATCTGCCAGCAGCTCGTCGCGCCCAGCGCCGGAGACAATGCCGTACAAGCCCTTGCTCACCGACAGGCGCTGACCGCCGTCGCGGGTCAGCGGACGCCAGCCCATCCCAAAAGTGGAGCGGGACGAGAATACGGAAAGCAGATCCACTGGCACGCTGATGTAAGCGCCCTTATCAAACGAGCCTTCACCGAACTGATCGGCTGAAACATTGGTTTTGGTGGCAAACACCCCAAAAACGGCACCACTATCAAAGCGCCGGGACACGTCCACCGTGACCCCGCGATCCCCTGCCAGATACTGACCCGC
>JAKLLI010000238.1 GCA_023150195.1 Azonexus sp. | reverse complement strand
CGTACCAGTGCCAATCTGGCCTACGGCTTGCCAATATTCGGGCTGATTGGCGGTGCCGTGCTTGGGCAGACCCTGGGTGGGGATTTGGCGGCGATTGGCGGTGCCGTCGTCGGCTTGCTCGGTATGTTTGTCTTGGTTAAACAGCGCATCGCCAGGCGCCCACACTTGGGTGCTTCGAATCCGGAAATCATTTCCCGCCTTTAAAACTGAAGGAGGAATTACGTCATGAAACGTTTCCTGGCCTTGGTGACCCTGCTGATGGCCTCGCTGCTGGCTTTCGGCCAAACGCGCAATCTGCCGGATTTTACGGAGTTGGCGGAAAAGCAGGGACCGGCGGTGGTGAATATCAGTACCACTCAGCATGTGCGTTCCGCGCAACCGGAAATGCCTTTCCCGTTCGATGAAAACGATCCGGCACTCGAGTTTTTCAAGCGTTTCTTCCCACGCGGCCAGGGTGGCGTTCCACCGCAGGATTTTGAGAACAAGTCCCTGGGTTCCGGCTTCATCATTAGCAGTGACGGTTATCTCCTGACAAACGCGCATGTCGTTGACGGTGCCGACGAAGTGATCGTGCGCTTGACCGACAAGCGGGAGTTCAAGGCCAAGACGGTGGGGGCCGATAAGCGTGCCGATGTTGCACTGCTCAAGATCGAGGCCACGCAATTGCCTGTCGTCAAACTGGCGGATGTCTCGCAGCTCAAGGTGGGCGAGTGGGTGGTCGCCATTGGCTCACCGTTCGGCTTCGATAATTCCGTGACGGCGGGCATTGTGTCGGCCAAGGGGCGTTCCCTCCCTCAGGAAAACTACGTGCCTTTTATTCAGACCGATGTGGCCATCAACCCCGGAAATTCCGGCGGCCCCTTGTTCAACCTCCGCGGCGAGGTGGTGGGTATCAACTCCCAGATTTATAGTCGCAGCGGTGGTTACATGGGCGTTTCTTTTGCCATTCCGATCGATGTGGCGATGGAAATTCAGCAACAATTGCGGTCGACCGGGCGCGTCAGTCGTGGGCGGATTGGTGTCGTGATTCAGGAAGTCTCCAAGGATCTTTCGGAATCGCTGGGTTTGGCAAAGCCCATGGGGGCTGTCGTGACTGCCGTTGAAAACGGCGGCCCGGCAGCCAAGGCCGGCATCGAGCCCGGGGATGTGATCCTGAAATCACCAAGGTGACGATGCAGGTATGGCGTCGGGGCAATTTGCGCGACATGACGGTGGTCGTCGGAGAAATTCCGGACGAGAAAATCACCGCCAATCGTCCTGCACGAAACGCAAAACCGGCCGACTTCAGCGTCGCCAGGCTGGGTTTGATGGCCAGCGAATTGACTGCCGAGCAGCGTCAGGCGATGAAACTGCCGGGTGGCTTGCTGGTCGATGAGATTCGCAATCCTGCAGCGCGCGGGGAGTTGCGGCAAGGAGATGTGATTCTGGCGCTGATTCACAAGCGGGCCACCACAGAAATACGCAGCGTTGAACAATTCAACAAACTGCTTGCCCAGTTTGAGCGGAGCGCCAACATCACCTTGCTGATCCGGCGCGGGGAAATGCAGACCTTTGTCACGCTAAAGGGAGTCAATTGAATGGCGGTCGAACTGACGCTGATCAGCCGGGGATATTGCCACCTCTGCCATGACATGGAAGTGGCGCTGGCGCCGCTTGCCGAGGCTTGGGGTGTCGGGGTGACGGTACTCGATGTTGATGCGGATCCAGCTCTGGAAGCCAGGTACGATGAACTGGTCCCGGTGCTGTTACATGGTGAAACCATGCTCTGCCATTACTTTCTGGATGAAGCCAAAGTCCGTGAATATTTAGAGGGAATCCGCTAGAATTCAGGGTCTTCGGATTCGCTAGGGCGCCAGTTGCGCCCTTTTTTACGGGCTGCAATGGATCACATCAGAAATTTCTCCATCATCGCGCACATCGACCACGGCAAATCGACCCTGGCAGATCGCATCATTCATCTTTGCGGCGGCTTGTCTGACCGGGAAATGGAAGCACAGGTGCTCGATTCCATGGACATCGAGCGCGAACGCGGCATCACCATCAAGGCGCAAACCGCCGCCCTCAGTTACAAAGCCCGCGATGGCAAGGTTTATAACCTCAACCTGATCGATACGCCCGGACACGTCGACTTTTCCTATGAAGTCTCGCGTTCCTTGTCGGCCTGTGAGGGCGCGCTGCTGGTCGTTGATGCTTCGCAAGGGGTTGAGGCACAGACTGTTGCCAACTGCTATACCGCCATCGAACTGGATGTTGAGGTGCTCCCGGTCCTGAACAAGATCGATTTGCCATCGGCCGATCCGGATACCGCACGGCAGGAAATCGAGGATGTGATCGGGATCGATGCCACGGATGCCGTGCTGGCATCGGCCAAGACGGGTTTGGGTGTTGAGGATATCCTCGAGTCGGTGGTGGCCCGTGTGCCGCCGCCCAAGGGTGACCTGAGCGCCCCCTTGAAGGCACTGATCATCGACTCCTGGTTTGATAATTACGTCGGTGTCGTCATGCTGGTGCGAGTTGTTGATGGGGAAATGAAGCCCAAGGACAAGCTGTTGTTCATGTCTACCGGTGCCACGCAGTTGTGCGAACAGGTGGGGGTGTTCACGCCGAAATCCCTGCAACGTCCTTCGTTGAAGGCGGGCGAGGTGGGTTTTGTGATTTCCGGGATCAAGGAACTCAAGGCGGCCAAGGTCGGCGATACCATTACCCTGGCCGATCGCAGGGCAGATGAGCCGCTGCCCGGTTTCAAGGAAATCAAGCCGCAGGTATTTGCCGGACTTTATCCGGTGGAATCCAACCAGTACGACTCCCTGCGTGAAGCGCTGGAAAAACTCAAACTCAACGACGCCTCGCTGATGTACGAGCCAGAAGTCTCGCAAGCCTTGGGTTTTGGTTTCCGCTGCGGTTTTCTTGGCTTGCTGCACATGGAAATCGTGCAGGAGCGCCTGGAGCGAGAATTTGATCAGGACCTGATCACCACCGCGCCGACCGTCGTATACGAAGTCGTCCAGCGCGATGGTTCGGTGATTCAGGTGGAAAATCCCGCCAAGTTGCCGGAAATTTCCAAGATCGATGAGGTCCGGGAGCCGATCATCACCGCCACGATTTTTGTTCCGCAGGACTACCTCGGAAACGTGATCACGCTATGTAACCAGAAGCGTGGCAATCAGGTGGACATGCATTACCACGGTCGCCAGGTGAAGCTGGTCTATGAAATGCCGATGGCCGAAGTGGTGATGGATTTCTTCGACAAGCTGAAATCCTGCTCCAAGGGCTACGCTTACGATTTCAAGGAATATCGCTCTGCCGATGTGGTCAAGCTGGATATTCTGATCAACAGTGAAAAGGTCGATGCCCTGTCCTTGATTGTGCACCGCTCGAATTCGCAATATCGGGGCCGGGAACTGGCGTCCAAGATGCGTGAGCTGATTCCGCGTCAGATGTACGACGTGGCCATTCAAGCCGCCATTGGCTCGCACATCATCGCCCGCGAAAACGTCAAGGCCATGCGCAAGGACGTATTGGCCAAATGTTATGGTGGGGACATTACCCGCAAGAAGAAGCTGCTGGAAAAGCAGAAAGCGGGTAAGAAGCGCATGAAGCAGGTGGGGAGTGTTGAAATTCCGCAGGAAGCCTTTTTGGCCGTCTTGCGCGTCGATAGCTGAGAGTAGCGATGAATTTTGCCCTGATTTTGCTCGTGCTGACCGTGTTGACCGGTGTGCTTTACGCGGTCGACTTCCTGAAATTCCGTAAATTGCGGGCAGCGAACGCCAAACAGCCGCTTTGGGTAGAGTGGGGCGCGGATTTTTTCCCGGTCATCCTGATTGTGTTTGTCCTGCGCTCATTTCTCTTTGAGCCGTTCAAGATTCCTTCAGGATCGATGATTCCCACTTTGCTGGTGGGTGACTTCATTCTGGTGAATAAATTCACCTATGGCATTCGTCTTCCCGTGATCAACACCAAGATCATTGATATCAATGAGCCGCAGCGTGGCGATGTGATGGTTTTTCGTTGTCCGGAAGATCCTTCACTGGATTACATCAAGCGGGTGGTTGGCCTGCCGGGTGACACCATCGCTTACCAGAACAAACGCCTTAGCATCAATGGTGTTGCGGTCGACGCCGAAAAATTGCCGGATTACCTGCATACCGAGCGACTGTACTATTCGCAGCAATTCGGTGAGCGACTGGGAGAGGTTGACCATAAATTCCTGAATGATGTCGATGCACCCGATTTCATTCAAGGCGTGGCTGACTTTCCGCATCGGGAAAACTGTACTTACAATGCGGCAGGTGTGATTTGCAAGGTGCCGGCCGGCCATTACTTCATGATGGGTGATAATCGCGACAACAGTCGGGATAGCCGGGCCTGGGGGTTTGTGCCTGAGCAGAACATTGTCGGCAAGGCCGTGTTTATCTGGTTGAATTTCAGTGATCTCGGACGAATCGGCGCATTCAGATAAGGTGGGGAAATGAAAAAGTATCAAGCTGGCGTTGCCTTGAGCGGTCTGGTGTTCTGGGGATTCATTTTGATCATGCTGGCGGTGCTGGGCATGAAGGTCACACCCTCCGCGATTGAATATTTCAAGATCGTCAAGGACATCAAGGCGGTGGCTGCACAGGCGGGGCCGAATGCGACAGTGGCCGATATCCGTGCTTCCTTCGATCGCTTTGCCGATGTGGATCAGCTGGATTTTCCCTCAAAGAATTTGATTATTTACAAGGATCAGGGGCGCGTTGTCGTTGATGTTGCTTACGAAAAGCGCGTTCATCTGTTTTACAACGTCAGCCTGCTGATCGAATACAAGGGGTCGAGCCGGGAGTAGGGCATGGCCGATTTTGAGGTGGCCAATGGCCTGGGGCATTGCTTCCAGGATGCAGGGCTGTTGCGGACGGCATTGACGCATCGAAGTTTCGGCACGCCCAACAATGAGCGCCTGGAGTTTCTGGGTGACGGCGTGCTCGATTTCGTTATTGCCGAAGCCTTGTATCAACGTTATCCCGATTTGCCGGAGGGTGATCTCTCCAGACTACGGGCCAATCTGGTTCGCCAGGAAACCTTGCATGGTCTCGCGCTTCAACTACAACTGGGTGAGTCGCTACGTTTAGGCGAGGGCGAACTGAAAAGTGGTGGTGCGGCGCGTCCCTCGATTTTGGCCGATACCCTGGAAGCCCTGTTTGGCGCGGTTTATCTTGATGCCGGCTTTGCTGCGGCCCAGCAGGTGATAGCCCGCCTTTATGATCCCCTGCTGAGCACACTGAAACCCGGCCAGTTTCAGAAGGATGCGAAAACCCGCCTGCAGGAATGGCTGCAGGGGAGAAAGCGTGCACTGCCGCGGTATCTTTTGCTGGAAACCAGTGGCGCCGCGCATCAACAACGTTTCGTTGTCGCGTGTGAAATTGAACAACCTGCCCTGCGCACGACCGGCACCGGGAGCAGCCGGCGTATTGCTGAACAAAATGCGGCCGAGGCGGCCCTGAAAGTGTTGAATCCATGACCCAGTACCGTTCCGGTTACATCGCCATTGTCGGGCGCCCGAATGTCGGCAAGTCGACCCTGCTCAACCGGCTGGTGGGCGAGAAAATCAGCATCGTTTCGCGCAAGGCGCAAACAACCCGTCATCGCATCACCGGCATTCTGACCGAAGGCGGGAACCAGTTCGTTTTCGTCGATACGCCGGGCTTTCAGACCCAGTACGGCAATGCGCTGAACCGGGCGATGAACCGGGGCGTGACGCAAACGCTCAACGACGTCGATGTGGTGCTGTTTGTGGTCGAAGCGGGCCGTTACGATGCCAAGGACAAGGCCGTGGTGCGGCTGCTGCCCAAGGACCGGCCGGTCATTCTGGTGGTCAACAAAACCGATCAAATCAAAAACAAGGAAAGCCTCTTTCCCTTCCTTGCCGAAGTCGCCGCCGACTATGACTATGCGGCCGTGGTGCCGATCAGTGCGACCAAGGGCAAGCAGACCAGCGAAGTGCTGGCCGAAGCGGCGCGCCATCTGCCCAACGAAGGCCTGATGTTTGCCGAAGATGATTTGACCGATCGCAGCGAGCGTTTCCTGGCGGCAGAATATATCCGCGAAAAGGTGTTTCGCCTGCTGGGTGACGAGTTACCGTATTCAACTGCGGTGGAAATCGAGAAATTCGAGATTGAAGGCGCCATGCGCCGAATTTATGCGGCAATCGTGGTTGACCGTGAGAATCACAAGGCCATCGTGATCGGCAAGGGCGGCGAGTCCTTGAAGCGGATCGCGAGTGAGGCGCGGCAGGACATGGAGCGCCTTTTTGACGGCAAGGTTTACCTCGAAATCTGGGTCAAGGTGAAGTCTGGCTGGAACGACGACGAACGCCTGCTGAAGAGCCTCGGCTACGAATAAACCATGAATTTGCGCAGCAAGGTGGATGGCCAGCCGGCCTTCGTGTTGCATACGCTCCCGTTTCGGGAAACCAGTCTGATCGTCGAAGTCTTTACCCGCGATTTTGGACGCATGGCCTTGCTGGCTCGTGGTGCCCGCCGACCCCGGGCGGCCATTCGCGGGCTGCTGATGGGCTTTCAGCCGCTTGAGGTGGGCTGGGCAGGCAAAGGCGAAGTCCTGACCCTGATGAAGGCCGACTGGCAAGGTGGCATGCCATTGTTGGGTGGCGAGGCGCTGTTCTGCGGTTATTACCTCAATGAACTGCTGATGCACCTGCTGCCACGCGAAGATGCGCATCCTGCGCTCTTTGCCCGCTACGCCGCCATCTTGTTGCGCCTGGCCCATCATCCGGATGGTAAACAGCGGGAAGCCGCGTTGCGCTGCTTCGAAAAGGCCTTGCTCAAGGAACTGGGCTACGGCTTGATGCTGCGTCACGATGCCGTTGGTGCAGCGGTGCAGGCCGATGCCCTGTACACCTACCGCATGGAACACGGTCCGGTGAGACTGTCGCACGCCGAGGAGGCTGGCCAAGTGGTGCTGGGGCAAACCTTGCTCGATCTGGACGCAGAAAACTTTGACGAGGCGCGCACCCGGGTGGGAAACCCGACGAATTTTCAAGGAGTTGCAGGAACTATGATTGAACTAGGCGTCAATATCGACCACGTCGCGACGATCCGTCAGGCCCGTCGCACCTATGAGCCGGATCCGGTCTGGGCAGCGGTTGAGGCCCATCTGGGCGGCGCAGATGGCATTACCGTCCATTTGCGCGAAGATCGCCGTCACATTCAGGATGCGGACGTTCGTCGGCTCAAGGAATGCACGCAGATCAAGCTCAACCTGGAAATGGCGGCGACCGATGAAATGGTCGGTATTGCCTGTGGTTTGACACCGGAAATGGCCATGCTGGTGCCGGAAGGGCGCCATGAGGTCACGACCGAAGGCGGACTGGATATTCTCGGGCAGGAAAAACGTTTGAAAGACGTCGTCGCCCGGCTGGCCGATGCCGGCATTACCACCAGCGTCTTCATCGACGCCGATTTACCCCAGATTGAGGCGGCGGCGCGGATTGGCGCACGGGTTTGCGAAATTCATACCGGGCCTTACGCCCATGCATTTCATGATCAGGGGCGCGATGCCGAAGCGCCCGCTGTACTTGCTGAACTCGCCAAGATTCGTCAGACAGGTGCCTTGATTCGCGAACTGGGCATGCGCTTCAATGCTGGCCACGCCCTGAATTATTACAACGTTCAGCCGCTGGCCCGTTTGGCTGGCGTGCGTGAATTGCATATCGGCCATGCGATTGTGAGCCGCGCCGTGTTTGTCGGTCTGCGCGAAGCGGTGCGGGAAATGAAAGCTCTGATGCGCGAAGGCGCAGCGCGCGGCGAATGATTCACGGCATTGGCACCGATATAGTCGCAGTGGCCCGTTTGCGCGGGATGTGGGAGCGTCATGGCGACAAGGCGCTGGAGAAATTGCTGGCGCCGTCCGAATACGCGGATTTTGAGCGCGCAGGCGACAAAGGGCGCTTTCTGGCCAAACGCTTTGCGGCCAAGGAAGCCTTTGCCAAGGCGTTCGGGACCGGCGTTCGTCCGCCAGTCTTGCTGCCGGCACTGGCGGTCAGTCACGATGCCTTGGGCAAGCCGGTTTTTGTCTTCCACGGTCCACTGGCCGAGGCATGCAAAAATCTGAAGGGCCATCTTTCGATCAGCGACGAAGCCGAGTACGCCGTCGCCTATGTCATTCTGGAGCACGCATGATTGCCTTACCCCACGGTCCCTTGATGATCGACATTGCCGGTACCTCGCTGACCGATCTGGATCGCGAGCGGCTGTGTCACCCGCTCGTTGGCGGCATCATCCTGTTTTCGCGCAATTTTGCCGATTGTGACCAGTTGACCGCACTGTGTGCCGAAATTCATGCGCTGCGCAGCCCACAACTCTTGATTGCCGTGGATCACGAAGGCGGTCGGGTACAGCGTTTCCGAGATGGGTTTACCCATTTGCCGCCGATGCGGGTGCTTGGCGCGCTTTACGATCAGGATGTCGAGGCCGGGTTGCAGGCAACCCGCGCCGTGGGCTATGTGCTGGCGGCGGAGTTGCGCGCCTGTGGTGTCGATTACTCGTTCACGCCGGTGCTGGATCTGGACTACGGCCCGTCACGGGTAATTGGCGACCGGGCTTTCCATCGCGATCCGGTTGCCGTGACGGCCTTGGCGGCCGCCTTGGGGGAGGGGTTGGCGCAGGCCGGTATGGGCACCTGTGGCAAGCACTATCCTGGCCACGGCTATGTGATTCCGGATTCGCATGTCGAGTTGCCCATCGATGAACGCCCCTTGGACGCGATGACCGA
>JAKLLI010000237.1 GCA_023150195.1 Azonexus sp. | reverse complement strand
CGATCTGGTCGTGCATTCCGCGACCAAATATCTGGATGGTCAGGGACGCGTCCTCGGCGGCGCCGTTTGCGGGCCGAAGAAGCTGACTGAAGAAGTCTTCAAATATTTGCGTACCGCCGGGCCGACCCTATCCGCTTTCAATGCCTGGGTGCTGTTAAAAGGCATGGAAACCCTGCGCCTTCGCGTCGAGGCTCAGTCCGCCAGCGCCCTGCGTCTGGCGACCTGGCTGGAAGCACATCCCAAGGTGGCGCGGGTGTTCTATCCCAGCCTGCCCTCGCATCCCCAGCATGCGCTGGCCCAAACCCAGCAGGCTTCCGGGGGAGCGATTGTTTCCTTTGAAGTGAAGGGCGGGCGCGAACAGGCCTGGCAGGTCGTCGATCATTGTCGTTTGCTGTCGATTACCGCTAATCTGGGCGATACCAAGACCACCATCACCCATCCGGCCTCGACCACCCACGGCCGCATCAGCCCGGAAGCCCGTGCCGCTGCCGGCATCCATGAAGGCCTGCTGCGCGTGGCGGTGGGGCTGGAAGCGGTCGAAGACCTGCAGGCCGATCTGGACCGGGGGCTGCAGGCCATTTGATGGCCGGATCGGCAAGGCTAGCGTTGCAGCTTGCCTTGCCGGTTGACGACGGTCAGCTCGACGAAATGTGAGGCGGTATCGCCGCGCGTGAAGTCCAGGATAAATCCGCCCAGATCCAGCTTGCCTCGCGGTAGCCAATTCTCATTGTTGCCGTTTTCCTGCTGTTGCAGGGTTTTGACGAGCACTTTGGCGGCGATGAAGCCTTCCAGCGTGGCCGGAGAGGCCGGTTCGTCGGCGTACTTTTCCATCAACCCTCGATGCTCGCGGGCCAGATCCCCGATGCCGGCGGGGTTAGGGGACACCTGGCTGAGGATCAAGCCTCGTGCTGCCTGGGCGCCCATGATGGCGATCAGCGTTTTTACATTGACTTCTGAGGTTGCACACAGGAAGGCGCCGGGGTCGAGGCGGCGGTAATGGCGAAAAACCTGCGCTGCCGAAAGGGTATCGGTCATGACCAGCGTTGCTTGAGGGCGCGCCTTGACCATGGTGCTGGCCGCGTGCTCTGCCCCGTTCGGGGCATTGGGATCGAGGCGCCCCTGAGCCACAATTTTGGCGCCGGCCGACTCGGCAACGCTTCTTAGCTGTCGCAAGGCGTCTTCCGACAGGCCATTGCCAGCAATCAGCCCGAAATTGACGACGCCAATACTGCTCAACTGTTTGAAGATGGCGGCTGCCTCGTCAGCGCGGCTGGCTCGCAAGCGGATCACGGGCGGTATCCCCGTCGGCACGCCGGTGCGTCCGCCGATGGCACCGAATACGGCCGGAAATGCAGGCTTGCCCTGAGCCTCCTGAACCAGTGCATCAACCTGGCTGTCCCCTTGGGGACCTAGCAGTACGCGCGCTCCGCCGGCAATCAGTTCGCGGCTGACGGACAGCGCCTGGCTAGGGTTGCCGGCCGTGTCTTTCAGGCGGTAGGTGATGGGGTGACCATTCATCCCCCCTTGCGCATTGATCTGGTCGAAATAGACTTTGGCACCGAGCGAGTAATCCCGGCTGAAGTCGGCGCCGGCACCGCTCAGATCGGCAGCCTGTGCGACGATGATCGGTGCCTTATTGCCCGGTGCTGCCCAGGAAAATGGACTATGCAGCGCCAGAAAGGCAAGCAGTGTGGCAGGGAGGTAAGGCGTAGCCATGATGAGATCGTCCTCAATGCGGGGGAGCAATAGCTTAGGTATCGATCGTTGCACGCATGTGACAGTGGCCGACTTTTCCGGAACTCCCTGTCTGGGATGTTAGAATGCGCGCCGCGGCACGAAGGTCGGTCATCGTATTCCGCCGTACCGAATCACCTTTCCGGATCGCCTGGACCGAAACTGATACCAGCCAAGGGCCCCGGCTATTTCTCCTCCGGAGTTTCCATGCAGTTTTCCGAACTCGGCCTCAAGGCCGAAATTCAGCGCGCCGTTGCCGAACAGGGCTATGACACACCAACCCCCATTCAGCAACAGGCCATCCCGGCCGTGATGACCGGACGCGACCTGATGGCGACCGCGCAAACCGGGACCGGCAAAACTGCCGGTTTCACTCTGCCCATCCTGCATCGCCTGGCTAGTGGCCCGAACGACCGTCTGACCCGGATCGCCAAGACGCCGCGCGTGCTGGTCCTTGTTCCCACGCGTGAACTGGCGATTCAGGTGGAAGAAAGTGTTCGCACCTATGGCAAGTATTTGCCGGTGAATTCGCTCGCCGTGTTCGGCGGTGTGGGCATCAATCCCCAGATCGCCAATTTGCGCCGGGGGGTCGATATTCTGGTGGCGACGCCGGGTCGCCTGCTCGACCATGTGCAGCAGCGCACGGTCGACCTGTCCGGCATCGAAATATTTGTGCTCGATGAAGCGGATCGCATGCTCGACATGGGCTTCATCCGTGACATCCGCAAGGTCATTGCCCTGCTGCCGAAAACGCGGCAGAACCTGATGTTTTCGGCCACGTTTTCGCCGGAAATTCGCGAACTTGCCGGCGGCCTGTTGCACGATCCGGCCTCCGTCGATGTGGCGCCGCGAAATACGGCGGCGGAAACCGTCACGCAACGGGTGATCGAAACCGATCGTGAGAAGAAAAAGGCCTTGCTCTGCCATCTGTTAACCTCGCGCGGCTGGCATCAGGTGCTGGTGTTTGCCCGGACCAAGCATGGTGCCGATGCCCTGGCACGGACACTGGACAAGGCCGGCATCAAGTCGGCAGCAATCCACGGTGACAAGTCGCAAGGTGCCCGTACGCGCGCGCTGAATGATTTCAAGGATGGGAAACTGGTGACGCTGGTTGCGACAGACATCGCGGCACGGGGTATCGATATCGACGCCTTGCCCTATGTGATCAACTATGAATTGCCGAATGTGCCCGAGGATTACGTGCACCGTATCGGCCGCACCGGGCGCGCTGGCATGGAGGGTGAGGCGCTGTCACTGGTCTGCCATGACGAACGCGGGCAATTGAAGGATATCGAGAAACTGATCAAGCGTTCGCTGGAACGGGTGGTGATCGAGGGGTTCGAGCAATCGGCTTCGGCAGCACCACGTCCGGTGCAGCCCCCCCGCGGTCCGCGCAAGCCAAGTGCACCGGGTAAGTCGCCTGAAAAGCGCGGGCAAAAAACGCATGGGCAGCCCTCGCATCGCAGCGGTCAGCGCCACCGCTGAATGCGCTCGAAAATGCGGTTTCCCGTCGGTCGACCGTGGGAAACCGCTTAAAACCGGTGCAGGCGATTGAGTAGCCGGTCGTGCCAGCCGGAGAGCAAGACCATGGCGGTACTGGCACCGAGCAGGGCCATCGCCATGTCGGATTGGGTATCCCAGATGTCGCCCTGGGTACCGAGAAACTCGTCGGCGCCCTGACCCAAGGCGATCGCGGCGCCCCATTCGATCAGCTCGTAGACGGCGCTGATCGCGAGCGCGATACAGATGCAGAGGAAGGCAGTCATTTTCCGCCCGCGTACATAGGCGCCACGGATCAGGATTTCGCGGGCGACCATGGCCGGGACGAAACCCCGCATGACATGACCGATCTTGTCGTAGGGATTGCGGCTGCCCCCCAGCCAGTCCTGCAACCAGAAACCGAGCGGGACCCGCGCGTAGGTGTAGGCACCACCGAGAATCAGGACCAGCGCGTGCACGGCAATCAGCACGTAAAGCAGCGAGGTCAGCCGGAAGCTGTGCCGGGTCGCCCACAGGAT
>JAKLLI010000236.1 GCA_023150195.1 Azonexus sp. | reverse complement strand
GTCTTTGGTCAGATCGGTCGTGTTCGAATTGGTGCTATCGAATACATCATACGGCGCTTTCGTGAATGTCGGCGGATCAAAAGCACTTTGATCCGCTTTTTTCGGCAGGCCGTAATACGTTGCCGGGTT
The DNA here is from genome assembly GCA_023150195.1 of Azonexus sp. Lineage (GTDB taxonomy): Bacteria > Pseudomonadota > Gammaproteobacteria > Burkholderiales > Rhodocyclaceae > Azonexus. The sequence goes on along the minus strand of JAKLLI010000236.1, from coordinate 3,625 downwards.
GTAATACAACGAGTTGCACTGCGGGCTCTTGTAGCCGATGGTTTTCGTACCGGCGGCGTTGACGCCTTCCAGATCATCCGGCATGTGCGTCCAGCCCATGGAGCCGGAAGTATCCATCAGGAGCATGATGTTGGGCTTGGCCTGGGCCGGATTGCTGTTGGCCATGGGCGAATCCGACAGGTCGGTCAGGCCGGCATGGGCAAGGCCCATACCCAGACAAAGCAGAGTGGCGGCGGCAAGCAGATGGCGGTTTTTCATCATCATTCTCCTAATGTGCATTGGCGGCGCACATCAATAAATCATTGTCTGGGTGATGCTGCGACTGTTGCGATCACCCTCAACCAGGGTCGTTACACGGTAATACGGCTGAATTTGCTTGGGGAGATCTTTGGGGTCGGAATCTTGCTCCCTGCCCCCGCTCGTTTCATGGCCGACACAACGCCGGGCTTCGTCGGCGCCTTTGGGGTAACAAAGGCGGTGCACGACGTAGGTGGTATGCACCCCATTAACCGGCGTATCTTTCAGCCTCACCTTCCCTTCCCATGTGCTTTCGTCCTCGGCATCGAAGGCTTGCGCTTTAAATTCCGGCGCTTCCGGGTGATAGCCAGGAAAGGCAGCGCCATCCAGAAGCCCCGGTGTTTTCCCAGCATTCGTCAAATCAACAAGCACTTGCTCGGTTTGGCTATCGGCAAATGAGGTTGCTTGTAATTTGAAGGCCAAATTACCCACGATCTGCTGCCCACTCGTCATTTGCCTGACCATCGAAATCCCCACCATAGACATCACGACCAGCGCGATCAAGGCGATGAAGAGCACCACCCCTCGCTGACTGGTAGGCAAGGCGGCGATTTGGCGCGCGCGATACTGACTCATGAAATGCCCCCCCAAATCATGTTGCGCATTGGAATGACTTTCTCGAAGACCTCATAGCGGTAGTTTTCCCAGCAATTGGGCGAATCCGCACAGGTCGCGCCACTGGTTGCCGCAAATGCTTCGTTCTCCCCCCAAGTTGGCACGTTACCGAGATTGGCTGAAGTCACCTCGGTAACGCTGTAGTGCTTGCTTCTGACCAATAGGCCGATACAAACACCCTCGATTGCTCTCGGTGAGGCTAATAGTTCGGCAGGATTTAACTCACAAGCAGCACGCCCACGCACGCGATATCTCACCTGCATCTCGACAATGCCATCTGCCATGATTTCCGCTGGATTATCGAATATGCTGTTTTCCCAATTTGCCACCCAGGTTGCCCCATTCGCCGCTATGCGCCGACGCTGCAAACTCGTGCCGACAACACTCCACTCAATCCGTTGGGGCGCCTGGTCAATCGATATCAATGGGCCTCCTGGCCCAAGGTTATAGATCGTTCCTTTGGAAGGAACCGAGCCAGATTTAACTGGAGCAACCTTAATTTTCGAATTAGCCTCGTCAACCGCGCTCACCGTTGTCAATTCGCAAGTACCGCCGGCCTCTGGCAAAATCAGGACGCGGTCATCCTTCGCAAAACCATATTTATTCTGAGTCGACATCTCGGTCGCAGACTGTCGGGTAATTCGCCCGGGGCCAGTACTCAAGCTAGAGGTACCATAAGTCACCAGCAATTGGTTTTGCGCGACAGCCCCTCCTCGAATCGCCAAGGGCATTAAATTTTGCGCGGCACTTAACCAAACGCCGCCAAAGTTACAGTTGATCGCACCATTGGGATTAGACGCGTATTTCGCATTAATCGCCGCAAATCCCCAACCGGCCTGGCGGATATCCTGCTCCAGATAATGCAAGGCCAAGGCACCTGAGGTCTGCGCATCACCACCACTGGTCGTTGTCGCTGCGCGCTGCCCGGAATCTTTCAGCGTTTGAAAAATGACCAGTGAGGCCACCATCCCGATCACCAGTGCGACCATGATCTCTACCAGACCCATGCCTCGCTGACCATTTTTTTGCGTGAGCATCATACGTTTCATGGTGTTGGCCTAGTTGATGTAAGTCGTCAGCACATGGCTGCGAGTATTCCCCTGATCGCTCGGTGCGCTCCAACGCAGGGTGATTCTGACTTCATTGAAGCCGCCAAGCACCTCTACCCTCTGGGGGAGCGCTCCGGCACCGGGCAATGTGGTCACCTTGTTTTTTAGAATCGCTTGAACGGCATTGGTTGCCGGGTCAGCCGCGCTGGCAGTACCGGAGTACGCGAAGCCAGCCAAACTCCCGGCATCGACGGTTCGGTTCGCGCCGCGAGTTACGCCGAGTGCGATTTGCGAAGCGATTTCATCTGCCAGGCGCGATGCCTCTGACCGATATTCGGCATCGGACAAGGCTTGCACCGAGCGCGCATTGATCGCCACCATGCCCAGCACGCCGAAGGAAAAAATCAGGATGGCGATCAGAGACTCCAGCAGCATGAAACCTTGTTGTGAGTGTGCTTGTTTCATCTCGGCCCTCATCAGCAATGTCTTGTGTCAGCCGAATCTGTCACGGCTGGATCACAAAGCCTGACCTGCCCACCTTGCGAAATAGCGATGTTTAAACAGCGGACGGGACCACCCGCATCAACGCAGGCACCATGCGTTGGGTTGCTAATTCTGTACTCTCCAACGGCTCCGCCACCGACGAAATTAGCCCGCCCCAAACCATTAAATTCAATCCGCGTGAACGGTGTGCCAACAAATCCGACTGTTACCGAACTGCTTCCCGACTCACCAGCCGCTCGCTCTTGAATCACCTCATCTTGATCTCTTAGCTTGGATGGATCAGAAACCAGCTGACGTGCATCATTTTTTGGCAAAACAACCTGCCACCCCAAGCTTCCGGCGGGCTGTTGGCGAAACCAGACCGTTTCATTTCCTGAAACCGCCTGTGACCTTGCATATTGAATTCCAGATGAAAACGCTGTTGCAGCCGCTTTAAGCCGAGCGTTGACAAAGGCATCCTGAACTAAAGGCACCCCCAAAGCCAGTAACACACCGACTACCGCCAGCCCAATAAGCAGCTCAATCAGCGTAAACCCCCGCTCAAACATGGCTCAGCATCCACTCTTTGAGGTGACCCAGCAGTTTTGCGGTGTGCTCACTGCTGCAGCCCACTTAGCATGTACGCCGGTAGTTCTTTGCGTACCGGCTTGGTCAATCGTGTACACAAATCCTGCCATTGGTCCATTGCCCGTCGCGGTCAAGCGATAACTTGTATCAGTAAGGCCGACACAGGCAAATGTAAAGTTTGTCGTAGCGGCAGGATTGGCTACGCCACAAACAGCCCCTCCGGCGGCCGTAGGATAACGACGATTGTCTTGAAAATATTGCTCCATGCGGTATGCGAAGCTTGACATCACGTTGGTCGCCTCAGGTATACGACCACGTCTCACATAGTCATCGTATGCAGGCAGCGCGATCGCCGCCAGAATCCCGATGATCGCCACCACGATCATGATTTCGATCAGCGTGAATCCGGTCTGTTTGTGTGGGCGCATGACGTGGGTCTCCAATTTCTCGATGACAGTATATTCAAATGAAATCTGCTGTAAGGGGTGCAGCAGATGAACGGAAGTTATCCTGATACAAACGGTTACGCGTGGCGCCCGAACACTCAGGAGGATTTTTTGACCGGACGCTGCCAGCCTGCCAGCGTCAGTTGT
>JAKLLI010000235.1 GCA_023150195.1 Azonexus sp. | reverse complement strand
CCGGTGTATTCCTACCGTTTGTCAGTTGTTCACTTCTGGGCGCTGATCTTCACCTACATGTGGGCGGGTCCTCACCACCTGCATTACACCGCACTGCCTGACTGGACGCAGTCCGTCGGTATGCTGTTCTCCCTGATTCTGCTGGCACCCTCTTGGGGCGGCATGATCAACGGCATCATGACCCTGTCCGGTGCCTGGAACAAGCTGCGTGATGATCCGATCCTGAAATTCCTGATCACGTCCCTGTCCTTCTACGGTATGTCTACCTTCGAAGGTCCGATGATGTCCATCAAGACTGTCAATGCGCTGTCTCACTACACTGACTGGACGGTTGGTCACGTGCATTCGGGTGCCTTGGGTTGGGTTGCGATGGTCTCCATCGGTTCCATCTACTACCTGCTGCCCCGCTTGTTCGGCAAGAAGGAAATGTATAGCACTGCTTTGGTGACGACCCATTTCTGGATTGCGACGATCGGTACCGTGCTTTACATCGCCTCCATGTGGATTGCTGGTGTGATGCAAGGTTTGATGTGGCGCGCAGTGAACGCTGACGGCACCTTGGCCTACAGCTTTGTTGAGTCGGTTAAGGGTTCCTATCCGTTCTGGGCGATCCGTTGGCTGGGTGGCGTTCTGTTCCTGGTCGGCATGCTGATCATGGCCTACAACATGTTCAAGACCATTGCTGGTGGCAAAACCGAAGCAGTTCCGGTTGTTGCTGCGGCCGGACATCACGCCTGATTAGGGAGAGAGAATAATGCTCAAGCATGAACAAATTGAGAAGAGCGTACCGCTACTGATCATTCTGACGTTGGCTGTTGTGATCTGGGGGGGCTTGCTGGAAATCGTTCCGCTGTTCTTCCAAAAATCCACGACCACGCCGGTTGAAGGTACGAAGCCGTATGATGCAGTGCGTCTCGTCGGCCGTGACGTTTATATCCGTGAAGGCTGCTATCTCTGCCATTCCCAGATGATTCGTCCGTTCCGCGCAGAAACCGAGCGTTATGGGCACTACTCTGTTGCGGGTGAGTACGTCTATGACCACCCGTTCCAGTGGGGCTCCAAGCGTACCGGTCCGGATTTGCACCGTGTCGGTGGTCGTTACTCCGATGAGTGGCAACGTGCTCACCTGATGAATCCTCGTGATGTGGTGCCGGAATCCAATATGCCAGCCTTCGCTTTCCTGGCGAATACCAAAGCAAAGGATTCTGTCGGTGCCGATGTTGAGAAAAAGATGGAAGTCATGCGTACCTATGCGAACGTGCGTGGTTTGCCGACTTACTCTGATGCCGACATCAAGGGTGCCAAGGCCGCCATTGGCGACATGACGGAAATGGATGTTCTGATTGCCTACCTGCAGGGCATGGGTACGGCGCTGAGCACGATGAAGTAATGGCCATGGACATCAACGATCTGCGATCCATCGTCACAGTTGCCGGCTTGGTATGTTTCTTGGCGATTGTTGGGTGGGCCTACGGCAAGAGCAGCAAGAAGGGGTTTGAAGAAGCTGCCAATCTGCCGTTTGCAGAAGATGATGATGACGGTGCGGCGTCCCGTGCGTCGCACCCGCGCTGATATAAAGGAAAGCAAATGAGCGATTTCATTAGTGATTTTTGGAACCTGTACGTGGTTGTCATCGTGCTGGCGAGTATTCTGGCCTGCGCGGTGCTGCTGGTGGTTCAGGGCAAGGCAACGTTCACGCCTGGCAAGACCATGGGTCATGTCTGGGATGAAACCCTTGAGGAATACAACAACCCGATGCCCAAGTGGTGGAGTTGGTTGTTCGTGATTACCGTCGTGTTCGCACTGGTCTATCTGGCACTGTATCCTGGTTTGGGTAATTTCAAGGGCATGCTGGGTTGGACCTCAGGTGGTCAGCATGCAGCTGAAGTTGCCAAGATGGATGCCGCAGTCAAGCCGTTGTTCGACAAGTATCTGGCGATGGACGTCAAGGCAGTTGCCGGCGACAAGCAAGCCATGGAAATGGGCAAGCGTCTGTATCTGACCTACTGCATGCAGTGCCACGGGGCCGATGCGCGTGGCGCCAAGGGCTTCCCTAACCTGACTGACAGCGACTGGCAATGGGGCGGTGAGCCGCAACAAATCGTTGAGACGATTTCCGCCGGCCGAATGGCCATGATGCCCCCGCATGCTCATCTGGGTGCGGATACGGTTAAGGATCTCGCCAACTATGTCCGTTCGTTGTCCGGTTTGCCGCATGATTCCGTTCGCGCTGCCAAGGGCGCTACCGCGTTCACCGAAGCGGGTTGTGTCGGTTGTCACGGTATGGATGCCAAGGGTATGCACGCTGTCGGTGCTCCGAACCTGACCGACAAGGTCTGGCTGTACGGCTCCTCTGAAGCCACCATCATTGAAACAATCAATAATGGCCGTCAGAACAAGATGCCAGCCTGGAAGGAATTCCTGGGCGAAGCCAAGGTGCATCTGCTCTCTGCTTACGTCCTGAGCGTGGGTCAAGCCAAGTAATTGGCGTCGTAATTCAAGGGGCAACCTGCGTGTTGCCCCTTTTTAACTTCCAAGTTTTTGAACCTTATCAAAATGCGGTCCCGGAAATCCGTTAATCTTCGCAGCAGCATTTTGATAGGGCTCATGAAAAATGACTGACAACAAAGAACTACCCAAGAACGCGGATTCAACGAAACCGGTTGAAGTTTCGTTCTATGAGAAGCACAAAAAGATCTATGTGCGTGACGTCAAGGGTTGGTGGACGTCGTGGCGCTGGGCATTGGTCTGGCTAACACAGATCCTTTTTTATGGCGCACCATGGCTCCAGTGGAATGATCGTCAGGCGGTACTTTTTCACCTTGTCGAGCGCAAGTTTTACCTGTTCGGCTTGGTCTTGTGGCCGCAGGATGTGTTTTATCTCGCTGTTTTGTTGATTATTTCTGCTTACGCGCTTTTCCTGTTTACGGCGGTAGCGGGGCGCTTGTTTTGCGGTTACGCCTGTCCGCAGACGGTGTACAGCGAAATCTTCATGTGGGTGGAGGCCCGCATCGAGGGAGATCGTTCTAGCCGTATGAAACTGGACAAGGCGCCGATGACAGCCAGCAAGTTTTCGCTCAAGCTGCTCAAGCACCTGATCTGGATTGCAATTTCCCTGTGGACCGGTTTCACGCTGGTTGCCTATTTCACGCCGACGCAAGAATTGTTGGCCGCCTTGCCGTTTGGATTTTCTGGCTGGGAAATTTTCTGGACCCTGTTCTACGCGGGGTTTTGCTATATGCAGGCAGGCTTCCTTCGTGAGCAGGTTTGTAAATACATGTGCCCTTACGCCCGTTTTCAGGGTGTGATGTTTGATCCGGATACCTTGGTGATTACCTACGATCCGGAGCGTGGCGAGCCGCGGGGCGCAAAGCGCAAAGGGGCCGATGCGGCAAACCTGGGCGACTGTGTCGATTGTGGCTTGTGTGTTGCAGTGTGTCCTACCGGGATCGATATTCGTAAAGGTATCCAGTACGAATGTATCGGTTGCGGGGCATGTATTGATGCCTGCGATCCCGTCATGGATAAAATTGGAAAGCCGCGGGGGCTTATCCGCTACACGACCGAAAATGCGCTGGAAAAACATTTTTCCTCGAAGGATGTGATATCGCACATCGCCCGCCCCCGAATTATTTTGTATTCCGTGATTCTGGTTCTGATTTGTATCGCGACTGCTTGGTCGATCGCAACCCGGATTCCGTTAATGGTGGATGTGATTCGCGATCGCTCCACCCTTGCTGGTCGATGGACTGGATGGGGTGAGTATTTTCGAATGGCGTCCTGTCGAGGTCTCCAGCGCTGAAAATCGCGAGATGACGGTTGTCGTCAGGGTGCCGCCTGAGTCCGGGAAAAAAGGTGCGAACACCATCTATTTCAACATCAAGGCCTTGGGGAACGAAAAAATTTCGATCCGAGAAAAGGCTTCCTTCCTGATGCCCTAAAATGAGCAGGACAATGTCACTCAATAAAGACAGCAATCCTTGGTATCGTGAACGCTGGCCGTGGATTCTCATGGCCGGGCCAGGTCTGGTGATCGTTGCGGCGATCATTACGATTTGGCTCGCGGTTGTCAGTAACGACGGTTTGGTTACGGATGATTATTACAAACAGGGTTTGGCAGTCAATCAACGGCTACAGCGCGATCACCAGGCCGCTAGTTTGGGCTTGACTGCAGATTTGATGCGCTCTGATCTTGGTGTTCGCGTACTGATTTCAGCGAATGCCGCAGGTCAGTTGCCGGACGTGATCAATATTCGGCTGGCCCATCCTACTCAGGCTGGATCGGATCAACTTATTGAGATGAAGTCTGCAGGTCAGGGCTTTTACGAAGGTAACTTGACGGCAGATATACAGGGACGTTGGCACGTGACCATTGAGGATCCCAATGGGAATTGGCGTCTGCAGGGTGATTGGCGTGTTGATTCGGGAGAGCCGCTGCGCTTGCAAGCCAAGGCGGCGGGTTGATTTTATTGTTACTGGGAGGTGACTTATGGCTTGGGAACTGTTGTTTACGAGTGATATTGGTTTGATGAGTCTTGTGGTGATCGTTGGTGTGCTCGTGATTGGCGCCGTGATGGGCAAGATGTACTCAAACAAAATGGAAGAGGATTCGCGCAAGGGTAGCAATTAACCCCTTGTCCTTCCTCGTCAATAAAACCCCGGCTAGCCCTTGGCTTACCGGGGTTTTTCGTTTGCGAAAGGCGCTTGCGATTTCGTTATCGATACATCTCGTGGCCCTCGCATCGCTGCAGTCAGTTCTGCAGCCCATTG
>JAKLLI010000234.1 GCA_023150195.1 Azonexus sp. | reverse complement strand
GGATCAACGATGCCAACCAGCTGACGGCGGCGCTGACCACACGAATTCTCGACGACGAAAACGGTGTCGAACGCTTCAAGGCCATGATCGGCCAGCGCTACTATTTCGAAAAGCAGCGCGTGGCAATCACCGGTGAAACCACGCGCCAGGAAGACTTCTCCAATCTGATTGCTGCGGTCAACGGTCTGGTGGCGCCAAAAACCTACGCGGAAGCGGCCTGGGAATACAACTACAAGGCGGGGGCGAGCGAGCGCTTTGCCGCGGGACTGCGCTACCAGCCGGATTACGGCAAGGTGCTGTCGGCCAGCTATCGCTATACCCGCGATCCGCTGACCGCGACCTCTACGGTGGATCAAATCGATGTCGCCGGGCAGTGGCCGCTGGCCGCCCACTGGTATGCTGTTGGCCGCTACAACTATTCACTGAAGGACAATCAGTTGCTGGAAAGTATTGCCGGGCTGGAGTACAACGCCGGTTGCTGGGCCGTACGCTCGGTCTTCCAGCGACTCGCTGCCGTCTCCGGGTCGCCGAACGATTCGATCTTCCTCCAGCTTGAACTCAACGATTTCACCCGCATTGGTTCCAATCCGCTTGGCCTGCTCCGGCGCAGTATTCCGGGGTATGGTAAAACCAACGAACTGCCGGCGAACGACAACGGCCTGATCTCCACACCCTGATGCCCATGTACAAAAAACTGCTGACCTCCCTTCTTGTTCTTGCCGGTCTGACCGCCGTGCTGCCGGCAACTGCCGCAGAACGTCGTGAACCGGTGGAAGTCGATCACATCGTGGCGGTGGTTGCCGATGGTGTCATCACCAGCAACGAGCTGAAAGCACGACTGGCGACCGCGATCAACCAATTGCAACGCCGGGGCACGCCGCTCCCCGCTCAGGATGTGCTTGAGGGCCAGATGCTGGAGCGCTTGATCATCGAGCGGGCGCAATTGGCGTATGCCCGTGAAAGCGGCTTGCGGATCGACGACCAGCAACTGGAGCAGGCGATTGGCCGTATTGCTGCCAACAACAAGCTCTCGGTCACACAGTTCCGCGCCGCGCTGGAAAAGGATGGCATTGCCTACCCCGTTTTCCGCGAAGAAATTCGAACCGAAATGACCATGGCGCGTTTGCGGGAGCGCGAAGTCGAGAGCCGTCTGGTGGTGTCCGATGCCGAAATCGACAACTACCTGGCCAATCAGGCAGCGACCGGCAGTAGCGAGGAATACGAACTGGCGCATATCCTGTTGCGTGCGCCGGAGTCTGCGACGCCGGAACAACTGCAAAAGCTGCGCAAGCGGGGCGAAGAGGCATTGGCCAAGGCCAGGGCCGGCGAAAACTTTGCCCAGCTGGCGGCCAGTTATTCCGATGCGCCGGATGCCCTGCAAGGCGGGGAACTGGGCTGGCGTCCGCTGAACCGCCTGCCGACCCTTTACGCAGAGATCGCCGCGCGTCTCCAGCCGGGCGGAATCAGTGATCTCCAACGCTCTTCCGCGGGTTTCCACATTCTCAAACTGGTGGGCAAGCGCGGCGGCAACATGCCGGCCTCGGTCATGCAGACGCATGCGCGGCATATCCTGATTCGCGTCAACGAAGTGGTGTCGGAGGCTGAGGCACGTCACAAGCTGGAAACCGTGCGTGAGCGTATCGCCAATGGTGTCGATTTCGCCGAGCAGGCGCGGTTGTTTTCCCAGGATGGGACTGCCGGCAAGGGCGGTGATCTGGGCTGGTTGAATCCCGGAGATACCGTGCCGGAGTTCGAGCGTGCGATGGATGCCTTGCAGCCAGGGGAGTTGGGCAAGGTCATCAAGTCACCTTTCGGCATGCACCTGATTCAGGTGATCGAGCGTCGGGAACGGGATGTTTCTGCCGAACGCCAGCGCGCTGTGGCCCGTCAGGCCATCCGCGAACGCAAGCTGGACGAAGCCTATCAGGACTGGCTGCGGCAGTTGCGGGATCGTACCTACATCGAGAATCGCCTGGAAAATCCATGAACCGTCCGCTGATTGCGGTCACCAGCGGCGAACCCGCGGGTATCGGTCCGGAGCTTTGCCTGCGTCTGGCCGGTTGGCAGGGGGCGGGGCACCCCGTCGTTTTGGGCGACCGGCAGTTGTTGCAGGCGCGTGCCGATACGCTGGGGCTGCAGATTCACTTCCGTGAATTTGATGGCCTTGCCCAAAATTCCCTGGAGACGGCCGTCGACCGACCGACACTGGATGTGCTGCATCTGCCGCTGGCCGTAAATTCCTTGCCTGGCACCCTGGATGCGGCCAACGGTCCCTATGTGCTGGCCTTGCTGGACCGCGCGCTGGCCGGTTGCCGCCGGGGCGAATTTGCCGCCATGGCCACCGCGCCTGTTCATAAGGGCGTGATCAATCAGGCTGGGATTCCCTTTACCGGCCATACCGAATATCTCGCCGATGCAACCGACACGCCGCTGGTGGTGATGATGCTGGCCGGCGACACGGCGGCGGGGCCCCTGCGCGTGGCGCTGGCGACGACGCATTTGCCGCTGCGTGCCGTTGCGGATGCGATTACCCCGTCGCTGCTCCGCGAGATCCTGAGCATCCTCCATCACGACTTGCGCACGAAGTACGGGATTGCCGAACCGCGCATTCTGGTGACGGGTCTCAATCCGCACGCCGGTGAAGGTGGCTATCTGGGCATGGAAGAAATCGAAGTGATCAGCCCGGTACTCGATGCCCTGCGCGGTGAAGGCATGAAGCTGATCGGGCCGTTGCCGGCAGACACCTTGTTTACGCCGCCCGTGCTTGCCGGCGGTGATGCCGTGCTGGCCATGTTCCACGATCAGGGGCTGGCCGCCCTGAAATACGCCACTTTCGGGCGGGGTATCAATGTGACGCTGGGGCTGCCCATCATCCGTACCTCGGTCGACCATGGCACCGCACTGGAATTGGCGGGTTGCGGGCGAGCCGATCCCGGCAGCCTGTTTGAAGCCGTCAGCGAGGCGGCGCGAATGGCGCAAAGGAAAGTCTCATGAAGGAACATGTCGCGCGCAAACGCTTTGGCCAGAATTTTCTGGTCGATAGCGGCATCATCAACGCCATCATCTCTGCCATCCATCCCCAGCGGACGGATACGGTGGTCGAAATCGGCCCCGGTCTGGGGGCCATCACCCAGCCATTGCTGGCGCGGCTGGATCATCTGCATGTGGTGGAAATCGACCGCGATCTGATTGCCCGGCTGAAGAAGCAATACCCGCGCGAACGCCTGACCATTCATGAAGGCGATGCGCTGGCCTTCGATTTCGCAACTGTCGGTGAACGGCTGCGCCTGGTCGGCAATCTGCCCTACAACATTTCAACGCCCCTGCTTTTCCATCTCGCTGACTATGCGCCGCAGGTGTACGACATGCATTTCATGCTGCAGAAAGAAGTCGTGGAACGCATGGTGGCGGTGCCTGGCGAGGCGGATTTCGGGCGCATGTCGGTGATGCTGCAATATCGCTTTCACCTCGAATGGTTGATCGATGTACCGCCGGAAAGCTTCGATCCGCCACCCAAGGTACAGTCAGCCGTGGTTCGCCTGATTCCCAAGGCGCCGGAACTGATGCTTGCGCGCGATCCGGAAAAGTTGGCACAGGTGGTTGCCGCCGCCTTTTCCCAGCGCCGGAAAATGCTGCGCAATACCCTGAAAGGGGTGTTGAGCGACACCGGGTTTGCCGCGCTGGAGATTGCACCCACGCTACGCCCGGAAGACCTTTCCGTGGACGACTACGTTCGGATCGCCAATTACCTCAGCGGCAGCTAGCCGGTGTTGCGGCAACCCTGCAGATAGGCGTGTATCAGGCGGATCAATTCTTCGTTGGGGCTGCGCTTGGCGATCAGCGTGACCTCATTGGCCAAGGCCGGGGGCAGCAGATCAGTTATCTGCGTGGGCGGATGCAGGACAACCACCAACATGCTGGCCAGCATCGGATTGCCTGCCACGGTGCGCAACAAGCCGAAATCGTTGGTACGGACTGCGGACAGCGGCGCAACCAGGATATCGGGTGCCTGTTCGCCGATTTTCAGGACGCACTCGAAGGGATTGGCCAGCAGGCGGATCGTGCAATCCGGAAAAGCATCCAGAATTTCCCGGCAGAGGAGCGAACCGCGTTCATTGTCCGCATCGAGAATCATCAAATTCCGTCCCGGACGCTCGTGTTGCGTCGAGACCTGTTGCTCGCTGATCAGCTGATCAATGGAACTGCGCAGAATGCGCCGATGACCGCCCGGCGTTTTCCAGGCCAGCAAACGACCGTCCTCAACCCATAGCTGAGCGGTACGCACGCTGATCCCGAGCAGTTGTGCTGCCTCGCGCGTCGAGCATGTCGGCGGCAGGGCACAGGGAGGAAGGATGGTTTTGGTTCTCATTGGGGCTGAATATAACACATTTATCACATTTGTCTATTGAAATTAATTTGTCGTTTTTGTTTTCTGCTGTTCGTTTTTTGACTTTGACAGGCAACAAAAAAGCACCCAGCAGGGTGCTTCAGACTACTGACAAAGCCTCCAAGCGATTGGGGGCTTTAATTTTTTATGTTTGCCTCTCCTGCACCGCAAACAATGACTCCGGTGGAAGTCGCCCAATGGTATCGTCATGCCGTTGCCAATATGGGACGCTGGGTAGACAAATCCTTGCCGCTCAGCGAACAGCTCAATGAAGCCAGGAGAATTCACGAGTTCATCATGAAGAGTGTAAAAAGCGCGGTTTACAGCCAGAGCGCCTACCAGGCGTTTGTTGCGGCATCCGGCGCGGCCATCCCAAGTCGTACAACCATGCGGGCGTGGAAGGCTTTGCCCGAATTCAACGGCATGACCG
>JAKLLI010000233.1 GCA_023150195.1 Azonexus sp. | reverse complement strand
ATCAAGAACTGCACGATCAAGTTTTCGGGCGAGTACGCCTACGGCTACCTGCGCACCGAGACCGGCATCCACCGCCTGGTGCGCAAGTCGCCCTTCGACTCCAACGCCCGTCGCCACACCAGCTTCACCTCGGTGTTCGTGTTCCCGGAAGTCGATGACTCGATCGAGATCAACATCAATCCGGCCGATGTGCGTACCGATACCTACCGCGCATCCGGCGCCGGTGGTCAGCACATCAACAAGACCGACTCTGCCGTGCGTCTGACCCACGTGCCGACCGGCATCGTCGTCCAGTGCCAGAACGACCGTTCGCAGCACCGCAACCGCGACGAAGCCTGGCAAATGCTGCGCGCCCGCATCTACGAGTTCGAGTTGCGCAAGCAGCAGGCCGAGCAGCAAAAGCTGGAAGATGCCAAGTCCGACATCGGCTGGGGCCATCAAATCCGTTCCTACGTGCTCGACCAGAGCCGGATCAAGGATTTGCGCACCAACCATGAAACAGGCAACACCCAGGCCGTGCTCGATGGCGATCTGGATGACTTCATCGAGGCCAGCCTGAAACAGGGCGTGTAATTTTGCCTGCGGGGCGCGGTCGACCGGCCGCCCCTGCACGGAAACGGGGCTGCGAACTTGTCCTGCCCCGGTGAAACAAGGAAAATCTCCCTTTTCTGCGGTCGACCGCAACCCATTACGTTTTTCCAAGGATCGTCAATGTCCCAAGCCGAGCAACCCGTCACTCAGGACGAGAACCACATCATCGCCGAACGCCGTGCCAAGCTGGCCGAATGGCGCAAGACTGGCGCTGCTTTCCCGAACGATTTCCAGCGGGAAAACACGGCAGCCAAGCTGCATGAAGGTTACGACGAAAAATCTGCGGAAGACCTCGAAGGTTTGCCGATTGAAGTGAAGGTCGCCGGGCGCATGATGCTCAAGCGCGTGATGGGCAAGGCCTCCTTCGCCACGCTGCAGGATCTCTCTGGCCGCATCCAGATTTACGTGGCCCGCGACAAGGTGGGCGAAGACAGCTACGCCGCCTTCAAGGGCTGGGATCTGGGCGATATCCTCGGTGTCGTCGGCACGCTGATGAAAACCAAAACCGGCGAACTGTCGATTCAGGCCAATGAAATCCGCCTGCTGACCAAGTCCCTGCGTCCGCTGCCGGACAAGTTCCACGGCCTGGCCGATCAGGAGCTGAAATACCGCCAGCGTTACGTCGACCTGATCATGAACGAGGAAACGCGCTTCACCTTCCGCGCCCGCTCCGCCATCGTCCAGTCGATCCGCAATTACATGACCGGCCACGGCTTCATGGAAGTGGAAACGCCGATGATGCACCCGATTCCCGGCGGTGCCGCGGCCAAGCCCTTCATCACCCACCACAACGCGCTCGACATGCAACAGTTCCTGCGCATTGCACCGGAGTTGTACCTCAAGCGTCTGGTCGTCGGCGGTTTCGAGAAGGTGTTCGAAATCAACCGCAACTTCCGTAACGAAGGCCTCTCACCACGCCACAACCCGGAATTCACGATGATGGAGTTCTACGAGGCGTATGCGAACTACCATACGCTGATGGACTTCACCGAAGGCCTGTTGCGCCACGCTGCCCGCGAGGCGCTGGGCAAGGAAGTGTTCGAATATCAGGGCCGCGAACTCGATCTGTCCAAGCCCTTCCATCGCCTGACCATCTGTCAGGCCATCCAGCGCGAACAGCCGTCCTTCACCGACGAACAGCTGGCCGACGCCGACTTCCTCAAGACCAAGATCAATGCCTTCGGCGAGAAGGTCAAGCCGGGCGGTCTCGGCAGCCTGCAGCTGCAACTGTTCGAAGCCTGCGCCGAAGCCCAGTGCTGGGAGCCGACCTTCATCATCGATTACCCGGTTGAAGTCAGCCCGCTGGCCCGTGCCTCCGACAGCAACCCGGAAATCACCGAGCGTTTCGAGCTGTTCATCGTTGGCCGCGAAATCGCCAATGGCTTCTCCGAGTTGAACGACGCCGAAGATCAGGCGGCCCGCTTCCAGGAACAGGCCAAGGCCAAGGATGCCGGCGACGAAGAGGCCATGTACTACGACGCCGACTTCATCCGCGCCCTCGAATACGGCCTGCCCCCGACCGGCGGCTGTGGCATCGGCATTGATCGCCTGATCATGTTGTTGACCGATTCGCCGGCCATTCGCGACGTCATCCTCTTCCCGTCGATGCGTCCCGAATAAACCCTTCACGAAAGGCGGCGTCATGCAGATCCGACAGATCCAGGTTGCCCGGGATGCCCTTCAGGACCGGCTGACGCTGCGCATTTCCTCGCAGGCCGACGAGGAATTTCGGGTCTGGCTGACCCGGCGATTCCTGCGCGAACTGTGGCCGCATCTGACTGCATTGCTCAGCGGCCATCTCGCCCCGCGCCCGCAGCCGGCCACCGAAGCCAACACCAGCGCGGAAGCGACCGAACCGCAGGCCAGCTTCGACAAGCCGTTTCAGGAAGACAAGGCCACCTATCCGCTGGGCATGACCCCGCTGCTGGCGAGCGAGGTCAAGCTCTCGCCGGTCAGCGACGGCATCGTCCAGCTCACCTTCCGCGAAGGTCGGGAACGCAGTTTCAACCTGAGTCTGAACGCCGAAATGCTGCAAGCCCTGTGCGCCATGCTGCGCAACTGCGCCAAGCAATCGGCCTGGGACCTGGCGCTGGATTACGACAAGGCGCCCACGTCGACCGCCAGCGCCGAGGCACCGACACCGATACCGGTCAAATCCGGCACCCTCCTGCACTGAGTTGACCCCGCTCCAGCCCGCCCGACTGCGTTTTGCCGACGATGGCATCACGCCCTTTGCGCCGGACTACGACGACATTTATCACTCGATCCACGGTGGACCGGCGCAAGTGCGCCATGTCTTTCTGGGCGGTAACGATCTGCCGCAACGCTGGCAGGGGCGGGACCGTTTCGTCATTCTCGAAACCGGCTTCGGCCTCGGCCTGAATTTTCTGGCGACCTGGGCGGCCTGGCGGCAGGACCCCGCCCGTTCCCGCAGCCTGCATTTCGTTTCTTTCGAAAAACACCCGTTTACCGTAGACGACCTGCGTATCGCGCAAGCCGGCTTTCCCGAATTTGCGGCGCTGGCGGCAAGGCTACAAGCCCAATGGCCGATCCTGACGCCGGGCATGCACCGCATTTTTCTCGATGACCATCAGGTGGTGCTGACCCTGATCTTTGGCGATGCGACCACGCAGTTGCGCGCGGTCAACGCCTCGGTGGATGCGTTTTACCTGGACGGCTTTTCCCCCGCCACCAATCCCGAGATGTGGTCGCCCGAGCTCTGCCGCGCCCTTTCCCGGCTGGCCGCCCCCGGTGCCACGCTGGCCACCTGGAGCGTGGCCGGCCACGTCCGCCGCAGTTTGATCGCCGCCGAGTTCGAGGTGGAGAAGCGCACCGGCTTTGCCGGCAAACGCCAGATGCTGTGTGGCCGCCTGCGCTCCCGGCGCCCCGACCGCCATCAACCGCCTCAGGATCGCCGCGCCGTTGTCATCGGCGCCGGCATTGCTGGCTGCACCACCGCCGCCCGACTGGCCGCCGCCGGCTGGCAAGTGACGGTGCTCGACCAGGCCAGCGCCCCGGCCAGCGGTGCCTCCTGCAATCTGGCCGGCGTGCTGCGCCCCTTGCCCAGCGCAGACGACAGCAAACTGTCGCGGCTGACACGGGCGGGTTATCTGGCAACCCGCAACTTTCTGGTGCAACAGCCCGAAGCCCGCTGGTCGCCCTGTGGCGTGCTGCATTTGGGGCGCGACGAGAC
>JAKLLI010000232.1 GCA_023150195.1 Azonexus sp. | reverse complement strand
GTGTCGGCCAGAATGGTCTTGGTGTCGAACAGCAGGCGACCGATCAGGGTGCTCTTGCCGTCATCGACACTGCCGCAGGTCAGGAAGCGCAGCAGGCCGCGATCTTCAATGGGGTGGGCGCTCATCAGAAATAACCCTCTTTCTTGCGTTGTTCCATGGAGGCTTCGCTGGTCTGGTCGTCCAGACGCGTGGCGCCGCGCTCGGTGATGGTGGTGGTGGCGGTTTCCAGCACGATCTTTTCCACCGTATCGGCATCCGACTCGACCGGCGCCGTGCACGAAATATCACCGACGGTGCGGAAGCGCACCAGCTTGTCGATGATCTGCTCGCCGGCCTTGGGCAGGTTGGTCAGTTCGCCGGAAACGAGCGGCACATTGACCGGCACGATGGCGCCCTGACGGACGACCACCGGGCGGGTGTGGGCGAAGTAAATCGACGGCAGTTCGAGTTTTTCGCGCTCGATGTATTGCCAGACATCCATTTCCGTCCAGTTCGAGATCGGGAAGGCGCGGATGTTTTCGCCCTTGTGGCTGCGGGCGTTGTACAGGCTCCACAGTTCCGGGCGCTGGTTTTTTGGGTCCCATTGGCCGAATTCGTCGCGGAAGCTGAAGATGCGTTCCTTGGCGCGCGCTTTCTCTTCATCGCGACGGGCGCCGCCGATGCAGGCATCGAAGCCGAATTCCTCGATGGCTTCGAGCAAGGTTACCGACTGGTGCTTGTTGCGCGACTCGCCTTCGTGCTTGAGCACAACCGTACCGCGCTTCATCGAATCTTCCACCGAACGGACAATCAGGCGCTCGCCCAGTTCGGCGGCGCGCTTGTCGCGGAAGGCGACGACTTCCTGATAATTGTGGCCGGTATCGATGTGCATCAGCGGGAAGGGAAACTTGCCCGGGCGGAACGCCTTTTCGGCGATGCGCAGCATGCAGATGGAGTCCTTGCCGCCGGAGAAGAGCAGCACCGGGTTGGCACACTGGCCGGCCACTTCGCGCATGATGTGGATGGCTTCAGCTTCGAGCCAGTCCAGATGAGAGAGGGTAGTGCGTTGAGTCATTGCTGGGTAATCCGTGGGGATTGGTGAATGGCCCGCATTGTAGCAAGGCCTTAATAGCCAATTAAGAACAAGAGTTCATCTTGTTATTCGTTTTTTGAATAAAATTACGGTCGACCCCTGTTTATCGGGGAATTTCATGGCCTGTGCTAGATTCGGGGCATGACCACGATCAGCACCTTGTTCCTGCTGGCCGGCCTGCTTCTGTTCATCAGCGTCCTCGCCAGCACCATTTCCGCGCGCCTCGGCCTGCCGCTACTGCTGCTCTTCCTCGGCGTCGGCATGCTGGCTGGCGAAGACGGGCCGGGTGGCATCCTGTTCAACGATTTCTTTACCGCCAATCTGGTGGGGCAGCTGGCCTTGGCCGTCATTCTACTCGACGGCGGTTTGCGGACCGACAGCGGCAGCTTCCGCGTTGCGCTGAAGCCGGCGGCGGTGCTGGCGACCTGGGGGGTGATCTGTACGGTCGCGCTGCTGGGGGTTTTCGCTACTTGGGTGCTTGATGTCGACTGGCGGCTCGGTCTGCTGCTCGCCGCCATTGTCGGCTCGACTGATGCGGCGGCAGTGTTTGCGCTATTGCGTCATAGCGGGGTGCGTCTCAACGAGCGGGTCAAGAGTACGTTGGAGATCGAATCCGGTTCCAACGACCCGATGGCCATCCTGCTGGTGACAGTGATGGTCGAAATCCTGCTACACCCTGAGCGCGCCGGATTCGCCGCCTTTGCCTTGCTGTTGCTGAAGCAGGCCGGGATCGGGCTACTGTTTGGTTTCGCCGGTGGCAAGATTCTCGCGGCCTTGCTGCGCCGCCTCAACCTCGCAGAGGGCCTCTATGCGCTGCTGATTCTGTCCGGTGGTCTGCTTATCGTCGGGGCTGCCAATTTGCTTGACGGCAGCGGTCTGCTCGCCGTGTACATTGCAGGCGTGATCGTCGGCAACCGGCGCAGCCACGCCACCGAACATGTGCTGCGGGTGATGGACGGCCTCGCCTGGCTGGCTCAGGCCGGTATGTTCGTCGTTCTCGGCCTGTTGGTGACGCCTTCGCACCTGGCGGAATATGGCTGGCAGGCGCTGGCCATGGCCTTGTTCCTGATGCTGGTGGCGCGGCCGCTGGCCGTGGCTATCGGCTTGCGGCCGTTCCGCTACGCACTTAACGAGGTGGCGTTCGTCAGCTGGGTCGGCTTGCGCGGCGCTGTGCCGGTTGTCTTGGCGATCTTTCCGGTGGTTATGGGCGTGCCGGATTCGAAACTGCTGTTCGATGTGGCTTTCTCGGTCGTTCTGCTGTCGTTGCTCGTCCAAGGGGCGACGATCCCGGCAGCAGCCCGACTCTTGAAGGTGGAGTTGCCGCCAACGGATGAACCCCTCGATCGACGCGAGGTCTGGGTCGGCGAGGAGGCGGCGCTACCCATGTTCGCCTATCGTGTCACTGCCGGTTCGGCCGCCGAGGGACGGCATCCGGACGACCTGGCTGCCGAGCAGGAGCATGGCGAGGTGCGCTGCATCGCCATTGTCCGGGATGGTCATCTGCTTGATATTACGCTGGATCTGCGCTTGCGATCGGAGGACTCGGCCTGGTTCATCGCACCGGAAAGTGTCGCTGAGCCGATGGCCAGGACCTTTGGCAGCGCGCTTCAAGATATCGGTCGTAACAGCCGATTTTTCGGCGAATTCGCGGTGGCTCCCGATTGCCTGGCGGGCGATCTGGCGGCAGCCTATGGTTTCGCTTTCGGGCCGGACGAGCAGTCACGGCGACTTGATGAAGTGCTGGTCGATCGCCTTGGCCGGCCGGCGGTGGTCGGCGACCGCGTTCAGGTCAGCGGCTTCGTGCTCGTCGTGCGTTCGATGGGGGCCGGCGGGCGGATCGTCAGCGTTGGCCTGAAATGCCCGTTAGCTGGGACGTCGACCGCAGCAGACTGAGTCCTGGGTCAGGCGACGTCCTGCCCGCGCCCAACGACCAGCACGTCGCATCATGGCTGCTCTCTTCGCAAGTAGCCGCCGGTCAAAAGTGGCAAACGGGATGGAAAGGGGAGACTTGTCCCGAGCTTACCAGACTCCGGAATTCAGCGTTTCTGTAGCAACATGCCACTTTCCAGGTGGTGGGTGTAGGGAAACTGGTCAAAGACAGCCGCGGCGGTGATTCGGTGCGTCGTATGCAGCGCAGCTACGTTGTCGCGCAGGGTGTCCGGATTGCAGGAGATGTACAGGATATGCTCGAAGCCGGAAGCCAGCGCCAGCGTGGAGGGGTCGAGACCGCTGCGCGGAGGATCGACAAAGATCGTCGAGAAGCGGTAGCTGGGCAGATCGATGTCTTTCAAGCGTTGGAAAATTTCAGTTCCGGCAAGTGCCGCGCTGATTTCCTCGGCAGACAAACGTGCAATCGCCAGATTTTCGATGCCATTGGCCGTCTGGTTGTATTGCGCAGCGTGTACCGAGGATTTGCTGACCTCGGTGGCCAGCACCCGGTCGAACAGCGGCGCGAGGGCCATCGTGAAATTGCCGTTGCCGCAATAGAGTTCGAGAAGATCGCCGCCCAGCGGTGCCGCCTGAGCGCAGGCCCAGGCCAGCATCTGACGATTTACGTTGCCATTGGGCTGAGTGAAACTGCCCTCGAATTGCTGATATTTCAGCTGTCGACCGTTGAAATCGAAAGACTCAAGCACCCAGTCGCGATCAAGTACGATTTTCTGCCCCTTGCTGCGGCCGATGATGCTGATGCCCAATTCGCTGGCCAACTCGCGGGCGAC
>JAKLLI010000231.1 GCA_023150195.1 Azonexus sp. | reverse complement strand
ATGGCCCTCACCGGCATCGTCGGCGGCAAGGTGTTTTTCTTTGCCGGGCGCTGGGCCAAGGTTTTCTATCTCCTCGTCCTCGCCTATCTGATCAGCGTCCTGCTCATGGCTTTGGTGCCGGGCGTGCTGCCCAGGCAACTGGGTTTGCCGGGCGAGTTCCAGCTGCTGGCCAAGTATGTTCTGCCGATGCTGTTTCCGGTGATGGCCCTGTTGCCGCTCGAGCAGGAGGCGGAAGGCGAAGCCGAGGTGGTCGATTTCGTCTACAGCGCCTTCGTCTTTCTCATGCTGGCGGTGCTGGTCCTGGGCAGCATCTCGGCCATGCTGCTGATGGGAAAAAGCTATATCGAGGCGCTGATCTACACCATTCTGATCAATTCGGCGACGCTGCTGCTGATGGCGTGGGCCTGGAACCCGCGCATCGGATTCGCCGGGCTGAACGTGCTCTTTTCGCGCTACCTGCTGTCGATCGGCCTGCCTTTCGAACGCTGGCTGAGGGATCTGGCGGACCATATGCAGCGGGAGGAACAACCCGAGGAATTCCTCGATGAAGCCCTGGCCGGCATGACGCGCCTGCCCTGGGTGGCCGGTTGTCAATGGCATACGGGCAGCGGCGAGGGCGGCTTCGGCAGCCGCGAGGGCCACCACACCGAATTCCACCATGGCGCGCTGACGATCACCGTGCTTACCCATCAGCCGCTCAGTCCGACGTTGACCTGGCATTTCGACCTGCTGGTGCAATTGCTCGGCGAATTCTTCGTCGCCAAGCAGCGCGCCCAGGAACTTCAGCAGCTGAGTTATGTCAAGGCCATCCATCAGACCGGAGCGCGGCTGACCCACGACGTCAAGAACCTCCTGCAATCGCTGAATGCCTTGTGCCTGGTTGCGGCGAACGAGGGCGACACGCCATCCCTGGAGTACCAGGCATTGCTGCGCCGCCAGTTGCCGGTCATCGCGCAGCGGCTGCAGCAGACCCTGGACAAGCTGCGCCGCCCGGAAACCGAAGGCGGCCAGTTCCTGCCTGCGGACCGCTGGTGGCAGGGCCTGCAAAGACGCTATGCGCAGTCCGGCATCAGCTTCCTGCCGGAGAGGATCGCCGCCGGGCAGTCGGTGCCGGCCACCTTGTTCAATAGCGTGGCCGAAAATCTGATCGAGAACGCCCTGATCAAGAAGCAGTCGGTGCCGGCGCTGAAAGTCCGCATCGATTTCGAGGCCGGCGAGCGTCCGAGCATTCGAGTGTGCGACGACGGGCAAGCCATTCCTGAGGCGGTCGCGGAGGGCTTGTTCCATGCCCCCGTGCCTTCAAGCACAGGCCTGGGCATCGGCTTGTATCAGGCGGCGCGGCATGCCGAGTTTTACGGCTACGATTTGGAAATCGTCTGCAACCAGGCGGGCCGCGTCTGTTTCGAGTTGCGCCAGCGGAGCAACGGCGAGGGGCCTACGCCGCGCTAGCGGCCTGCGGCGCGGCGGCCTGTCTCCGGCCGATCATGCGGTGCACTTCCGTTTCGCCCTTGCCCTTGAGGTAGATGGTCTGCGGTTCGTGGAATTCGAAGCGGCCCTTGAGACGGCGGTAGGTGGTGCCATCCACCTGGATCATGCCGGGCACCCCTTCGGAGGTGATGCGGCTGGCGATGTTGACGGTGTCGCCCCACAGGTCATAGATGAATTTCTTCTTGCCGACGACGCCCGCGACCACGGGGCCGGTGCCGATGCCGATGCGCAGTTCGAGGTGGGCCTTGTTGATGGTGAAATCCCGGCTCAGCATGTCGCGCATGGCCAGCGCCATGTCGGCGATGGCATCCGAGTAATTCTCCCGGTCGTCGTTGAGCCCGCCCGCCACCATGTAAGCGTCGCCGATCGTCTTGATCTTCTCGAGACCGAACTTCTCCGCCAACTCGTCGAACGAGGAAAAGATGCGGTTCAGCATGGTGAAGACCTGCGTCGGCGACATGCCCTCGGCGACATGGGTGAAATTGACGATGTCGGCGAACATCACCGTCACGTCGGCAAAGCCGTCGGCGATGGTCTGGTTGCTGTTCTTCAGGCGCTCGGCCACCGCGCCGGGCAGGATGTTGAGGAGCAGGCGCTCGGAACGCTCCTGCTCGATTTGCAGCAGGTGGTGGGCTTCCGTCACGCGGGCCTGCGCCTTCTCCTTTTCCTGGATGGCGAAGCGCAGCAGCAGAAACACGATCGTCGATACCGCGGCAAAGTTCAGGGCGAAGAAGATGACGGCCGTGTCGATGGGTATCTGCGTCTTTGCCTTCAGGTCTGCCGAGGCCAAGTAAAAATCGAAGAAGCCCGACATCGCGAGCAGGAAGAGGTAGGCGAAGAACCAGGCATAGGCCTGGCGCACCCCCATGAACAGGATCGCCCCCACCGGCGCCAGCAGCCCCCAGATGGTGATGCCGCTCGCCGTGATGAAGTTGCCGATGCTCCATTGCACGACGAAGGGAAAGAACAGGAACAGCGCCAGCTGGCTGATGCGGAAGAAGTCGAAATTGTCCCAGCGCAGGTAGATGCCCAGGTTGACCGCCAGGAGAATCTGGAAGGCGAAGGGCAAATTCGAGGAAAGCTGGGGCCCCAGGCTCCAGTAGATGACGAGCCAAAGCATCGAGGCGACGCTGGCAAGGCCCGTGGCGAACATCAGCAGCGACTTGTTCAGCCGCAATTCTTCGCTGTCGTTCGGGCTAATGCCGGCGTTACGCAGGCTGTCGAGCAGGCTGGTCGAGCCACTCGTCATGAGATGCTCCGCAAGGGTTTGGCGGGGTGGCACCCCGTTTTTTTGTTGAAGTTTCTCAGGAATGGGCCGCGCTGGCAAGGACGGCGGCATGGCCCATTTGGGGAAGCGGGTCAGGGTAGCTTGCCGGCGGAGATCATGCGGTTCATGAGAATTGGGAGTGGAACCCAGGTGACAAGGTCGTCAAACTCATTGGCCGAGCCAGCCGCCGTAAAGGCACGACTGACAAAAATACCGTCGTTATCGGCATTTTCAAGTTCGTCGCCCGAAGCGCCGGGAATCTGGGTTCCATCCGGCAGGTAAGCGCCGCGTCCGTTACCACCATGGGACACCACAACGACAGGTACATTGTTGGCGATGGTGTTTGTTCCATCAGTGATGGTGACGCCACCCTCCGAGCACAGGGCAAAGGACGATTGTGCCGGTGGTACTACGGGCACGCATGACATAGGGGGGGCGACTGTGCCGCTAGAAATCGGATCCTTGAATGAAATCGTCACATGGTAGGTAAATCGTCTGCCCCAAGCGTCGAGTTGCGGCACGCCCAGGTCAGTCCAGGGGATGACGCCATCGATAAGAGTACAGTCCTCTATACCAGTTGCCAGTGTCGGGTTGGCTGGACACGGCAATCGCCCATTGGAAACGGTAAAACCAAGTAACGCCTCCCGGATGTCAGCAAGTGATTTGTTCGTGTCATTTGCATTGCGAAGTTCGACTTGCGCCGATAGAGGCACGAGAAGACCGCCGATCAGTAGCGCAATGATCAGAAGGACGATAGCCAGCTCGGTCAGCGTAAAGCCGCCGGAACGAGATGCAAAACCTTTCCGGCGATTCATAAAAGGGCTCATGGGCACTGGGCAACGTTCGGATTGATCGAGCATACCGCTACTGCCGTGCCTGCGACCGATACGCGGGCCTGCGCCTGCGTGAAAGTGCCGACGGTGAGACACCCTCCCGAGCACTGCTGCGGGTACGTGGTCCCCGGCTGGAAATCAGGGGCGACCTCGTAGGTGATCAGGCTATACCAATCGTTTGCGGCTAGCCATGCTGGGAGTGCGGTAAGCACAGAA
>JAKLLI010000230.1 GCA_023150195.1 Azonexus sp. | reverse complement strand
CATCGGACAGGGCGGTTTTGTGTATTACGAACTGGCAGATGCCGATTTTGGTACCGCGAAGAACGTGGTCGATGCCATCAATGCTTCGGAAAAAGCCAATGTGGCGCAGGCGCTGGATGGTCGCCGTATCGCCGTCAAGGCCCCTGAGTCTTCGGATGAGCGTGTTGCCTTCCTCGGGCGGATAGAGAACCTGCCAGTCAAAACCGTGGCCGGGCTGGCCAAGGTGATCGTCAATCCGCGAACCGGCTCCGTGGTGATGAATCAGCGTGTCGGGCTGGAGCCTTGCGCGGTGGCCCATGGCAATTTGTCGGTGGTTGTGGATAGCGGCGCTGGCGCCGGGGCTGATATCCAGATGACGCAAGCCAATGGCAGTCTGATGAATGTCAAGGCGGGAACCAGTCTGGCCGAGGTGGTCAAGGCGCTGAATGCGCTGGGCGCGAATCCCATGGACTTGCTGGCCATTCTCCAGGCCATGAAGGCCGCCGGTGCGTTGCGCGCCGAACTCGAAATCATTTAAGCGCATGGCAATCACGATCCAGAACACGCCGAATCGGGCAGCCTTTGATGTGCAGGCATCGCAAGATCTGCGCACCCAGTTCAAGGCCGACCCACAAGCCGGCTTGAAAGCCGCTGCCCAGCAATTCGAGACGCTGTTTTTGCAAATGGTCCTGAAAAGCATGCGCGATACCGTCCCTGCGGATGGCATGCTGCAGAGCGATCAGACCCGTTTCTATAACGGCTTGCTCGACCAGCAGATGGCACAAAACCTGGCGTCCTCGGGTGGTGGCGTCGGTTTTGCGCGGCTGATCGAGCAACAGTTGGGGCAACAACTGGGTACCCAATTGCCGGATGCGACTTCAGATGATACGTCGGCAATCCTTGCCGGCAATGCCTTGCCGGGACAGTTGGCCAAGGCCGGGCAATTGCGCTTTAACGAGGTCTTGAGTGGCTTGCCGACCTCTGCCAATTACGTGAACGCCAGCGGTGCATCGCCGCAGGGTGGGGGGGGGCATCTCCCGGCTTCTGCCAAGGAGTTTGTCACGGCCGTCTGGCCGCATGCGGTGGAGGCCTCACGGTCAACCGGTATTCCGCCCCAATTTCTGGTGGCCCACGCGGCGCTGGAGAGCGGTTGGGGAAAAAATGAAATTCGCCGTGCAGATGGCAGCAGCAGTCACAACCTGTTCGGGATCAAGGCAGGTAAAAGCTGGTCTGGGGCCGCTGTATCGGCTGCGACGACGGAATATGTGGATGGTCAGGCGCGCAGCGTGACGGACAGCTTTCGCGCCTATGACTCCTATGCGGATTCCTTCCGCGATTACGCGAATTTGCTGCGCTCCAATCCGCGCTATGGCGGCGTGATCGGTTCGCAAAATGGCACAGAGTTTGCTAATAGGCTGCAGCAGGCAGGCTACGCAACCGATCCGACCTATGCGGATAAGCTGTCCCGGATCATCAACGGTCCGACCTTGCGGCAAGCGCTCATCGGTTGATCTGCCCTTAATTTTCCGGCCACCAAGCCGTAAACCTCTCAGAGGTGAATGATGAGTACAGGAATTATCGGGATCGGGATGACCGGCATCGCCGCGGCGCAGGCGGGGCTGCTTGCGACCGAGCATAACGTGGTGAATGCGAGTAC
Source organism: Azonexus sp. (assembly GCA_023150195.1). Taxonomy (GTDB): domain Bacteria; phylum Pseudomonadota; class Gammaproteobacteria; order Burkholderiales; family Rhodocyclaceae; genus Azonexus. The sequence goes on along the minus strand of JAKLLI010000230.1, from coordinate 2,179 downwards.
TGCCGGTTACAGCCGGCAACGGGTCGTCCTGGCAACCAATATCGCCGTTAATACCGGTGCCGGTGCGATTGGGCAGGGGGTTCATGTTCAAACCATTGAGCGCATGTACGATCGCTATCTCGGCAATCAGGTCAATACGGCGACCGCCAAGCTCAGTGAAATTTCGGCCTACTACACCCAGATTTCCCAGATCGACAATCTGCTGGCCGATGCGTATGCCGGCCTGACGCCAGCATTGCAGGAATTTTTTTCCGGGGTTCAGGGGGTAGCGACCAATCCCTCCCTGGTTTCTGCGCGTCAGTCCATGATTTCCAGCGCACAAACCCTGGTGTCGAGATTTTTGACCCTGAACGAGCGTCTTGACAGCCTGGACGTCGAAGTGAATGGGAAAATCAGCGACGCGGTGAAATCCATCAATACCTATGCCACCCAGATTGCGGATTTGAATCAGCGCATTGTCATTTCCGAAGGGGCCTATGGTCAGCCATCAAATGATCTGCTGGATCAGCGGGATCAATTGGTGCTCGAACTGAACGAACTGATTCAAGTAAAAACCACAACCAATTCGGACGGATCTTTCAACGTTTTTGTGGGGAGTGGGCAACAACTCGTTGTCGGGAGCCAGTCGATGACCATGACGGCAACCGCTGCTCGGGCAGACAACAGCCGTATTGTTGTTGGCCTGCAAACGGCCAGCGGGGGGAGCCTTGAATTACCCGAAAGCCTGATTGTCGGCGGTGAATTGGGCGGGTTGGTCGATTTCCGGACCGAGACCCTGGGGCGGGCGCAGAGTGAGCTTGGGCGTATCGCAGCCTCCATTGCGCTGACTGTCAATGCGCAGAGTTCGCTGGGTCAGGATCTTCTGGGGCAGGCAACCGGGGATGCCGGCTTTGAAGGGAACTTTTTCTCCACCACAAGCCTGTCATCGATTGCCAAAGCGAACGCACTGAATGATCTTTCGGGGTCGCCGGTGATCTCCGTTTCGCTGGTGGCGCCCGAATTTGGGCCAGAAGTTGCAACCGGTAATTTCTATACCAATCTCAAGGCCAGTGATTATCAATTGGTGAATGTGGGCGGCGGGAATTACACCGTGACCCGGTTGAGTGATGGTGTCCAGTTGCTCGCTGCGCAAGATACGCTGAGTAATATTTCGACGTATCTGTCAGCCAACGAAGGTTTTAGCCTCTCGCTGAGCGGACTCGATGCGACGGGGAATAGTTACCTGATTCAACCCACCCGCAATGTCGCAGAAACCCTGTCGCTCAATCCGGTCGTGGCTGCGGATTCCCGCTTGGTTGCCGCTGCTGCGCCTTTCAGAACAGCTGCCGGAGCAAGTAACACCGGCACGGCAACGATTTCTGCCGGGAAAATGGTTGGTGGAACGAGTGGTTTTTCGGTGGCGACTTCCTTGCCGGTTTCGCTGACCTACAACGCATCAACGGCAACGCTGGCGTTTTCCGGGGCGGGTGCACCTGCCACTGTTTTGGTCAAACGGCAGGGCGCGAGCGAGGTTAGCGAAGCGGTTCCGATTGCGTACGAGCAAGGCATGGTCATTTCATTCAATGGCATGAGTGTGCAAATGAATGGCCTACCCAATGACGGGGACGTATTCACGCTGGCACGAAATACGGGTGCGACCACCGATGGCCGAAATGCGCTCGCGATGGGGCTGTTGCAAACACAAAATACCGTCGCCGGCGGGGCGGCGACATTCCAGACTGCCTATGCTGAAATGGTGGCCAGTAATGGCATCAAAACGCGCGAACTGAACGTGATGGGTAAAGCCCAGCAGGCAGTGCTGGATCAGGCTCAGGCGAATCGCGATGCACTTTCTGGCGTCAATCTTAATGAAGAGGCTGCCAACATGATTCGTTTTCAGCAGGCCTACCAGGCCTCGGCCAAGCTGCTGGAAATTGGCAAATCGCTGTTTGATACCCTCATACAGATCGGCTAAGGAGTATTCTCATGCGCATCAGTACTGCACAAATTTTTGATGCCGGGTTCAAGGGGATCAACCGGAATCAATACGAAGTTTTTCGACTGCAAAATCAGCTACCGACCGGACGTCGTGTGTTGACGCCTCAGGATGACCCGATTGCTGCGGCTCAAGCCTTGGTCTTAACTCAGGCACAAACCGTCTCGGAACAGCATTTGACCAATCAGGAAGATGCACAAAACA
>JAKLLI010000229.1 GCA_023150195.1 Azonexus sp. | reverse complement strand
CGCTCAATCTGCCCTCGCGCATGCCGACGCACGCGTCCGAGCTGTACGCCAAGAACCTCTACAACTTCCTCTCGCCCTGGATCAAGGACGGCCAATTGGCCTTCGACTGGGATGATGAAGTGCTCGCCGGCACGGTGCTGTGTCGCGACGGTGTCACGGTGCACGCCACCGTCAAACAGGTTTTGGGAGACGCGTAATGGACGCTCTGCTTGCGTTGTATATCTTCATGCTCGCCGCCTTTACCGGCTACGAGATCATCGCCAAGGTGCCGGTTATTTTGCATACGCCCTTGATGTCGGGTTCCAACTTCGTGCATGGCGTGGTGGTGGTCGGCGCCATGATCATGCTCGGTCAGGCGGATACGCCCGTGCAGCAAGCCATCGGTTTTTTCGCCGTGGCGCTGGGTGCCGCTAACGCGGCCGGCGGCTACGTCGTGACCGAACGCATGCTCGCCATGTTCAAGAAGAAGGAGCTCTGAAGATGACGATGCCTCTCTACGTGCAAGGCGGCTGGTTCATCGGTGCGCTGCTCTTCATCTTTGGCCTCAAGGGCATGAGTTCGCCCGCTTCCGCCCGCCAGGGGATTGTCACCGCCGGCTACGGCATGCTGGTGGCGATTGCCGCGACCTTCTTCATCCCGGGTTTGCAGAATCTGGCCTTGATGCTGGCGGCGCTGCTGATTGGCGGTGCAGCGGCCTGGATTTCCGGCAAGCAAGTGAAAATGACCGACATGCCGCAGATGGTCGCCATCTACAACGGCATGGGCGGCGGTGCGGCGGCGGCGATTGCCGCCATCGAGTTTGCCAAGGGCGATGCGCACAGCGTCGTCACCACGGTGCTCGCGGTGGTGGGTGCGCTGATCGGCGCGGTGTCCTTCACCGGCTCCTGCGTCGCCTGGGCGAAATTGCAGGGCGTCTTGAAAAAAGCCTGGCGACTGCCGGCACAGAATGCGGTCAACGTGATTCTGGCGGTGGTTTCCGTGGGCCTCGGTGTGGCCATGATCGGCTGTGCACCTGCTGAACCGGTGCTGATTCTCGGCTTTTTTGTCATCGCGCTGCTCCTGGGGCTGGTCGTTACCCTGCCCATTGGGGGCGCCGATATGCCCGTGGTGATCTCCCTGTTCAACGCCTTTACCGGTCTCGCGGTCGGTTTCGAAGGCTATGTGCTGGGCAACCCGGCGCTGATCATCGCCGGCATTGTGGTGGGTGCGGCCGGCACATTGCTGACGCAGTTGATGGCCAAGGCCATGAACCGCCCGCTGTCCAACATCCTGTTCACGCCCATGGTGGCAAGCGGCGCCGGTGAAGCCATCACCGGCACGATGAAGGAAGTGAATGCGCTCGATGCCGCCGCGATGATGCGCTATGCGGCCAAGGTCATCATCGTGCCGGGGTATGGCATGGCGGTGGCGCATGCCCAGCACAAGGTCTGGGAAATGACGGCCATTCTTGAGGAAGCCGGGGTCGAGGTGAAATTTGCCATTCACCCGGTGGCCGGGCGGATGCCGGGCCACATGAATGTGCTGCTGGCCGAAGCCGGCGTGCCTTACGACAAGATCTTCGATCTCGATGAAATCAACGCTGAATTCGGTCAGGCCGACGTGGCGCTGGTGATCGGGGCGAATGATGTGGTTAACCCGAGCGCACGTACCGACAAATCCAGCCCGATCTACGGCATGCCCATTCTCGATGCGGACAAGGCGCAGAATGTGATCGTGATCAAGCGCGGCAAGGGGACGGGCTATTCCGGTGTCGAAAACGCCCTGTTCTACACCGACAACTGCCGCATGCTTTACGGCGATGCCCAGCCGATGGCCGGAGAAATCATCCAGCACCTGAAAACCCTGGGCTGAGTTTTTCGCTGGTCAAAGAAAAGGAACCCGAAGCTGGGTTCCTTTTTTGATGAAAACCGCTTTTTCCAGCGGGTCGACCGTAACAATCCGGTTTATTTGACGATCTGGTTCAGGTCGCCCTTGGCGTAACGTTCAGCCATCTTGTCCAGCGGCACGACCTTGATCTTGCTGGCTTGGCCGGCGCAGCCGAAGGCTTCGTAACGGGCGAGGCAGATTTTCTTGGCGGCTTCGCGGGCCGGTTTGAGGTAGTCGCGCGGGTCGAACTTGGATGGGTTCTCGGCCATGTAGCGACGGATGGCGCCGGTCATGGCGAGGCGGATGTCGGTGTCGATGTTGATCTTGCGCACGCCGTGGGCGATGCCCTTGACGATTTCCTCGACCGGCACGCCGTAGGTTTCCTTCATGTCGCCGCCAAACTGGCGGATTTCGTCGAGCAGTTCCTGCGGGACGCTGGAAGAGCCGTGCATCACCAGATGGGTGTTGGGGATGCGGGCGTGGATTTCGGCGATGCGGTCGATGGCGAGGATGTCGCCCGTGGGCTTCTTGGTGAATTTGTAGGCGCCGTGGCTGGTGCCGATGGCGATGGCCAGCGCGTCGCAATTGGTCTGCTTGACGAAGTCGGCGGCTTGCTCGACATCGGTCAACAGTTGTTCGCGGGTCATGATGCCGTCGGCGCCGTGGCCGTCTTCCTTGTCGCCCATCATGGTTTCCAGCGAACCGAGCACGCCCAGTTCGGCTTCGACCGAGACGCCGATGGCGTGCGAGAACTTGACCACTTCACGCGATACGGCGACGTTGTAGTCGTAGGAGGCGGTGGTTTTGCCATCGGCTTCCAGCGAGCCGTCCATCATCACCGAGGTGAAACCGGATTTGATTGCGGCCATGCACACGGCCGGGCTTTGCCCGTGGTCCTGATGCATGACGACGGGGAGATGCGGGTAGGCTTCGAGGGCCGCCAGAATCTGGTGGCGCAGGAAAGGCTCGCCGGCATATTTGCGGGCGCCGGCCGAGGCCTGCATGATCACCGGCGCGTCAATCTGGTTGGCGGCTTCCATGATGGCCCACACCTGTTCCATGTTATTGACGTTGAAAGCGGGTAGACCGTAGTTGTTCTCGGCGGCGTGGTCGAGCAGTTGGCGCATGGAAACGAGCGGCATGGAAACTCCTGGATTCGGTAAGGTTCTGGATTAACGAAGTATTTTATTACGAGAGGGTGGGCAGATGTTCGCCGACCCGGACAATCTTGAGGGTGTTGGTGCCGCCGATGCTGCCAATCGGCTCGCCGATGGTGAGTACGATCAGGTCGCCACGGTCGACGACGCCGCGTTCGATCAGCAGGCTTTCTGCTTCGGCCAGTAACTGGTCGCGGTCGGTGTGCTGCTGCTGCATCAGCAGCGGGCGCACTTCGCGGTACAGGGCCATGCGGGCGAGCGAGCCGGCATCCGGGGTCAGCGCGTAGATTGGCACGCCACAGTTGAGGCGGCTCATCCACAAGGCGGTGGAGCCGGACTGGGTGAGCGCGGCAATGGCCTTGACCTTGAGGTGGTGCGCGGTCCAGATCGCGGCCATGGCGATCGACTGGTCGATGCGGGTAAAGATGCGGTCGAGGAATTCACGGTCGAGCGTGACTTCAGCCGAACGCTCCGCCTCGACGCAGATGCGCGCCATCGATTCCACCACTTCCACAGGGTATTTGCCGGCGGCAGTTTCTGCGGAAAGCATGACCGCATCGGTGCCATCGAGCACGGCATTGGCCACGTCGGAAACTTCGGCGCGGGTAGGCACCGGCGAGGTGATCATGGATTCCATCATCTGCGTGGCGGTGATGGTCAGCTTGTTCTTGTCACGCGCCATGCGGATCATTGACGCCATCCGAGGCATCGAGGATTTCGGCCATGTTGGTCACGGCTTCGACGCGCTCGATCTTGGCGATCAGCACCGCCTGACTGCCGGCAGCACGCAACAGTTGCCGCGCCATGTACATGTCGGCGGCGCTTTTCGGGAAGGAGACGGCCACAAAATCGACGCCGATTTCGGCCGCCGTCTTGATGTCGTCCATGTCCTTGGCGGTCAGCGCCGGCGCGGTCAGGCCGCCGCCCTGACGGTTGATGCCCTTGTTGTTCGAGAGTTCGCCCCCCACCGTCACCGTGGTGTGGATTTCCGTGCCGCGCACGGTGTTGACCGTGAGCTTGAGCCGGCCATCATCCAGCAACAGGATGTCGCCCGGTTTCACGTCCTTGGGCAGTTCCTTGTAATCCAGCCCGACCCGTTCCTGATTGCCCAGCGCGCAGGCGGCATCGAGGATGAAGGGGGCGCCGGGTTCAAGTTGAATCTTGTTGTGCTCGAACTTGCCAACCCGGATCTTCGGGCCTTGCAGGTCGCCCAGAATGCCGACCGTCCGGCCAAATTTGGCAGCGGCGGCGCGCACGGCATCGGCGCGCGCCTTGTGATCGGCCGCGCTGCCGTGCGAAAAATTCATGCGCACGACGTCAATGCCGGCCTGCACCATGCGCTCCAGCACCTCCGGGGTGGACGAGGCGGGGCCCAGTGTGGCAACGATCTTGGTATGGCGAGTCATGTCTCTGCTCCGTTTTATTCTGTTTTGGCCGGTTGACCGCAGGATTGCGGTCAACCGGGGGGGCGGCCTTATTATGCGGCGCGTTCTTCGAGCACGGCGATGGCCGGCAGGGTTTTGCCTTCGAGGAATTCCAGGAAGGCGCCGCCGCCGGTGGAGATGTAACCGACGTCATCCGCAATGTGGAACTTGGCGATGGCCGCCAGCGTGTCGCCGCCGCCAGCGATGGAGAAGGCTTCGGAGTGGGCGATGGCAGAGGCCAGCATCTTGGTGCCGCCCGCGAATTGCGGCAGTTCGAAAACGCCGACCGGGCCGTTCCAGACGATGGTGCCGGCGTGCGCGATGATTTCGGCCAGTTTGACGGCGCTCTTGGGGCCGACGTCGAGAATGCGGTCGTGCGGTGCAACGTCATCCACGGAAATCTTGTTGGCGCGGGCCAGTGCGGAAACTTCGTCGGCGACCACGACGTCCACCGGCAGCGGCACTTCCGCGCCGCGGGCCTTCATCATGTCGATGATGATCTGGGCTTCCTTGACCAGTTCTGGTTCCGCCAGCGATTCGCCGATGCGCTTGCCGGAGGCGAGCAGGAAGGTGTTGGCAATGCCGCCACCGACGATCATCTGATCGACCTTGTCGGCCAGCGATTTGAGAATGGTCAGTTTGGAGGACACCTTGGAGCCGCCAACAATGGCCACCAGCGGGCGCTTCGGTTCGTGCAGGGCCTTGCCCAGGGCATCGATTTCAGCGCCCATCAGCACGCCGGCGCAGGCGATGGGGGCGTACTTGGCCATGCCGTGGGTGGTGGCTTCGGCGCGGTGGGCGGTGCCGAAGGCATCATTCACATAAACATCGCAGAGCTTGGCCATTTTCTGGGCCAGTTCGTCGTTGTTCTTTTTCTCGCCCTTGTTGACGCGGCAGTTTTCCAGCAGCACGACTTCGCCCGGTTTGACCTCGAAGCCGCCTTCCACCCAGTCCGTGATCAGCTTGACCGGCAAATGCAGCAGCTGGCCGAGACGCACGGCGACCGGCATCAGGCTGTCTTCCGGGTTCAGTTCGCCTTCGGTGGGACGACCAAGGTGGGAGGTGACCATGACCGCCGCGCCCTTTTCCAGGCAGTACTTGATCGACGGCAGCGAGGCGCGGATGCGGGTGTCCTCGGTGATGTTGCCGGCTTCGTCCTGCGGCACGTTGAGGTCGGCGCGGATAAAGACGCGCTTGCCGGCGACATCGAGGTCGGTCAGTTTGGTGACGTTCATGGTTTTCTCCAGAGTGAGTTTTTATGAAGGTGAGGCCCAGTGGCGCGACCAGTGCGTGGCCACGTCGAGCATGCGGTTGGCAAAGCCCCATTCGTTGTCGAACCAGACGAAGA
>JAKLLI010000228.1:3904-5527 GCA_023150195.1 Azonexus sp. | reverse complement strand
CGATGCCCCGGACCTCGAACGCGATTTCCTCGACGACATCAATCCGGATTCGGTATGCTCCATCACCGCCCAACTCGAGCCGGCCTTGAAGGACGCAAAGCCTGAAGACCGGTTCCAGTTTGAGCGCCACGGCTACTTTGTTGCCGACCGCATCGACACCCAGCCCGGCACGCCCGTCTTCAACCGGACCGTGACCCTGAAAGACGCCTGGAGCAAGGGGAACTGACATGGCCGGCAGTTGGGGTTGCCCGCACGAAATTGATGACCGCTGCACCAAGGTCAACAACCTGCCGTGCAACCCTGGCATGAAAGGCTGCGAACTCTACGGCCGCTACCGTTTTGTCGACGAGAGCAAGAACGAGCGTTATTGGGAAAAGAAGGCGCGCGAAGCCGACAAGACCGGGGAGCCATCGTGAACCGGCAGTCCATTGAAACCCTGCTCCGCCAACGCCTCCCCGGCCTGCAGGCCATTTATGCCTTTGGCAGTCGGATCGAAGGCTGCGCCGGACCGGAAAGCGACCTCGATCTTGCGGTCCTGCTACGCGGCTACGCTTCGGCAACACAGCTTTGGGCAGTCGCCAGCGATGTCGCCGAACTCGCCAACTGCCCGGTCGATCTACTCGACTTTCGTGCCGCATCCACCGTCATGCAGTACCGTATCCTGACCACCGGCCAGCGCTGGTGGGCACTGGATTCTGCGGTCGACGCTTACGAAGCGGCAATTTTCAGCGAAAAAACCGCACTCGATACGGCGCGCGCCCCCTTGCTTGCCGATATTCAACGAGAAGGACGCGTTCATGGCGGATGATGTCCTGATCAACAAAGCGGCCACCATCGAACGCTGCGTTCGTCGCGCCCGCGAAGAATATGCCGCCGACCCCGCGGGCTTTGCCGAAAATTTCACCCGGCAGGATGCGGCCATCCTGAACATTCAACGGGCCTGCGAAGCGGCGCTGGACATGGGGCAGCATCTGATTCGACGCGAGCGCCTGGGCGTCCCGCAGAGTGCTCGCGATGTTTTCGCGCTGCTGGCACGCGCCGGCTGGATACCGCCTGCGCTGGCAGAGGCCCTCAAGCGAATGGTCGGTTTTCGGAACATCGCGGTCCACGATTACGAAACCCTGCAATTACCGATTACCGTGCGCATCATCGAAATCCATCTCGATGAATTTCTGGACTACAGCAGCGCCTTGCTCCGCCGTGATGCCGGACAAACGATTACCTGACATGCCGCTCGACGTCGAACGCCTCGGTCAGGTTTTCACGCCGCCCAACGTGGTCGACTTCATGCTCGGCCTGTGTCGCAATCCGGGGCGGACACTGGAACCTTCCGCCGGCGACGGGGCGTTTTTCGATGCCCTGAAGGCCCGGGGCCGGAAGGTGACGGGCATCGAAATCGATCGCCGGGTCGCACCCAGTGGCGCCAAGGTGATGGATTTCTTCAGTTTGTCCGAGGCGGAAAGCTTCGACACCATCATTGGCAATCCCCCCTATGTCCGCTATCAGGACATCGCCGAAAGCACCCGCAAAAAACTCAAGTCGTCGCTGTTCGACAAGCGCAGCAATCTCTTTCTGTTCTTCATCGAGAAATGCATTCGCCACCTGACGCCGGGTGGCGAGCTG
>JAKLLI010000228.1:0-3830 GCA_023150195.1 Azonexus sp. | reverse complement strand
GTGCCGCGCGAGTTCATCAAACTCACGGCCGCCCGCAAACTCAATGCCTGGTTGTTTGAACAAGGCAGCATCACGCATTTTTATGAAACAGGCGATGTCCGGGTCTTTGGCGAGCACACGCCCAATTGCGCTATTTTCCGCTTCGAAAAAGGCCGGATGGACCGGCGAATGGCCGACGACCGCCGCTTTACCTGTGCCGATGGCCAACTGATGTTCCTGCGCGACGACTACACCGTGCGTTTCTCCGATGTGTTCAACGTCAAGGTAGGGGCCGTCTCGGGTGCCGATGCGATCTACCAGCACCCCGCCGGCAACATGGAATTTGTCTATTCCCGCACGGCAGACACCGGCCAGACCCGGCAAATGCTGTACGGCATCAAGCACCCGCACCTGGAAAAGCACAAGGCCGCCTTGTTGCAACGCCGTGTTCGCCCCTTTGACGAGAGCAACTGGTGGCAATGGGGCCGGCATTTCCCGATCAACGACAAACCGCGCATTTACGTTAACGGGCGCACCCGCAAGGCTGCACCATTTTTCCTCCATGATTGCAAAGCCTTTGATGGTGCCATCCTCGCGCTCTTCCCGAAAAACGAACGCATCAGCCGGCGCGACCTGATCGAGTGCACGATGATGCTCAATCACGAAGTGGACTGGCAGGAACTCGGTTTCGTCTGCGATGGCCGCTTCATCTTCACCCAGCGCAGCCTGCAGACCTGCCTGCTGCCCGACAAGTTTTCCCGCTATTTACCGTCCAAGGACGTCGCATGACTTTTATCGACCAACTGAACGCCGCCTGGCAAAAGAACAACTCCCTGCTGTGCGTCGGCCTCGATCCCGACCCGGCTAAATTTCCTGGCCAGCTCAAGGGCCGCGACGATGCCATCCTCGAATTCTGCACCGCCATCGTCGATGCCACCGCCGATCTGGTCTGTGCTTTCAAGCCGCAGATTGCCTACTTCGCCGCCCGTCGTGCCGAAGATCAGCTGGAAGCCCTGATTGCCCACATTCATGACCGGCACCCTGGCATTCCGGTGATCCTTGATGCCAAGCGCGGCGACATCGGCTCCACCGCCGAACAATACGCCGTCGAAGCGTTTGAGCGCTTCCAGGCCGATGCCGTCACGGTCAACCCCTATATGGGACGCGATTCCGTCGAGCCCTATCTGGCCTACCCGGACAAGGGCGTAATCCTGCTCTGCCGGACCTCGAATGCCGGTGGTTCCGACCTCCAGTTTCTCGATGTCGGCGGTGAAAAACTGTACGAGCGCGTTGCCCGACTCGCGGCCAGTGAATGGAATCGCAACGGCCAGATCAGTCTGGTCGTTGGCGCCACTTTCCCCGCCGAAATCGCCCGTGTGCGTGAACTGGTTGGCGACATGCCCTTGCTGGTGCCGGGGATCGGCGCCCAGGGCGGCGACATCGAAGCCACGGTCAACGCCGGAAAAACCGCAAATTCCACCGGCCTGATGATCAACTCCTCGCGCGCCATTCTCTACGCCGGCAAGGATGCGGACTACACTGCAGCGGCCCGCAAGGCGGCGCAGGACACGCGCGACGCCATCAACCTTTACCGCTGAGGACTGCACCATGCGCATGGACGATTACCGGGAAAGCGACAACGTTGAAGATCGCCGCGGCAGTGGTGGTGGAGGCGGCGGTTTGCGCCTGGGTGGCGGGCGCATGGGCCTGGGCACCATCGCCATTGCGCTGGTCGCCAGCTATTTTCTCGGCGTTAACCCGTTGACCGTACTCAACATGCTCAGTGGCGGCGGCATGCCGGCCATCGAGCAAAGCGCGCCGGCGGCCAAACGCCCCCCCGCCAACGATGAAACCGCGCAGTTCGTCTCCAAGGTACTCGCCTCCACCGAAGACACCTGGCAGGAGGCTTTTCAGCGGATGGGCCAGTCCTATCAGGAACCCAAACTCGTCCTGTTTTCCGGCAGCACGCCCACTGCCTGCGGCACCGGCCAATCTGCGATGGGGCCGTTTTACTGTCCGGGCGACCAAAAGGTATATATCGACCTGAGTTTTTTCCGCGAACTCAAGGATCGCTTCAAGGCGCCGGGCGAGTTTGCCCAAGCCTATGTGGTGGCGCATGAAGTCGGCCACCACGTCCAGAACCTGCTCGGCATCGCCGACAAGGTGCATGAGGCCAAACGTCGCGTCAGCGAAGTCGACGCCAACGCGCTCTCGGTCAAAATGGAGTTGCAGGCCGACTGTCTGGCTGGCGTCTGGGGAAAGCGCACGGACAGCATGAAAAATGTCCTGGAACCGGGCGATCTGGAAGCTGCCCTTGCGGCCGCCACCGCCATCGGCGATGACCGCCTGCAACAACAGGCGCAAGGCCGCATCGTGCCGGAAAGCTTCACCCACGGCAGTTCAGCGCAGCGCACCCGCTGGTTCAAACGCGGTTTCGACTCCGGCGACATGAACCAGTGCAACACCTTCAAGGCGGCCCAGCTCTGAGCATGAACGAAGCCCCCGCTTTGTCGAAAAAGTCGCGCTGGCGCCGCTGGGCGCTGGAGATCGCCATTTTTATCGCCGCCTTCATCGCCTTCCAGATGTGGCAGTTGCGCGATACCGTGCGCGGCGAAGCACCGCCAATGGCGGGCACGCTGGTCGATGGCCAGTCCTTCGATCTCGCGCAATGGCGAGCCAGCCATCCGGGCAAAGCCGTGATGCTCTATTTCTGGGCAGACTGGTGTCCGATCTGCACACGCACCGCAGGCAATGTCAGCGCCATCGCCAAGGACTGGCCGGTCGCCACGATGGCGGTCGACTCCGGCGATGCCGCCAAGGTCGCCAAGGTCATGGCCGAACGCGGCTACGCCTGGCCCACGCTGGTCGACGCCAGCGGCCAGGCCTGGAAAAAATACGGCCTGCCGGCAGTGCCGCTCTTCATGATCATCGCGCCGGACGGCCACATCCGCTTTCTGAGCGTGGGCTATACCAGCGAGATCGGTTTGCGCTTGCGTTTGTGGTGGGCGAGCCGCTGATGCGCGCGCCTCGTTGGCTGGCTGGTCTGCTGACGGCGGCAGCCTTGCTGCAATCTCACGCAGCACAGGCGCTACCCCGGCATACCCCGGTGCCCGGCGGCGTCGCCGTCATTGACCTCGGTCCCGCCGACACCGCGCGCCCCGCTGCGCGTTGGGACCAGCAGCCCCTGGCCGTGCTGCGTGACGGCCAGCGCTGGGTGGCCTTGCTCGGCATTCCGCTCGATGCCTTGCCAGTGCCGCTGGAAATTGCCGTATCGCGAGGGTCGACCGTGACACGCCTCAGCATTCCCATCGGCAGCAAAGCCTATCCGGAACAGCGACTGACCGTCAAAAATGCCCGCCATGTCGATCCCGACCCTGAAGACATGGCCCGCATCGAGCGTGAGCAAGCGCACACTGCTGCCATCAAGGCCAATTTTAGCGACACGGTCCCGGACACACGGTTTGTCGCGCCGGCGCAGGGCCGGCTTTCCTCCCGTTTCGGTCTGAAGCGGGTGTTCAACGGCCAGGCGCGCAACCCGCACAGCGGCCTGGATTTCGCGGCAGCCAGTGGCGCGCCGGTCAAGGCGCCGGCTGCCGGCATGGTGACCGATGCCGGTAACTACTTTTTCAATGGCAACACGGTCTTCATTGACCACGGTCAGGGCCTGATCAGCGCCTACATGCATCTGTCGCGCATCGATGTCCAGGTTGGGCAGCGTGTCAATGCAGGCGCCCTGATCGGCGCTGTCGGCGCGACCGGTCGAGCCACCGGCCCGCACCTTCACTGGACGGTGATTTTGAATAACACGCCGGTCGATCCGGAAGCTTTCCTGACGCGCTGAAATGCGCGAA
>JAKLLI010000227.1 GCA_023150195.1 Azonexus sp. | reverse complement strand
AGGAAGGCCGACCACTGCTTGTTGATGCGGTATTCGCCGCGCAGATCAAAGACCCAGTAGTCGGGGCTTTCGCGGCGTTTTTCCGTACCGTCGAAGTTGTAACGCTGGTCGTTGGCGTAGTTGTAGAACTTGGCCAGGTCCATCGGGCCGGTCCAGGTGCCGCGGGCCATTCCCGTCCACGGGCCGCTTTCGTAGTCCAGGCGCAGATAGGCGCGGGTTTCAGGACGGGCGAAGGCGAGCGTGCCGGGTTCCGAAAAGCGGTACTTGAAGTGCTCGGCAGCGACGGTCGCTTCCAGTTGCGGGGTTAGCTTGTAGGTGACGGTCAGGTCGCCGCCCACTACGGTGACCGGCTTCCGGGCGGAGGTGAATAGCGTGATCGCGTCGCCGGTCGCCGGATCGGTGGCGCCGGAGTCGATCATCGCCATGTTCTTGATCTTGTTGTAGTTCAGCGAGCCGACCCAGGCCAGGCGGTCGCCGGCGTAGGACAGCGCATACGACGCGTTGTCGGAGATTTCCGCCTTGCTGATCTGGCGAACGATGCGACGCGTGTCGAGAATGCCGTGATCCTGCTCGAAGAACGAGGTCGGCGCCCGGAAGCCGCGGCCGACGGCAAAACGGCTGTTCAGTTCGTGGCTGTGATTCAACAACACGTTCAGGCGCGGGCTGGTGATGCTGCCGAAAACGTTGTGATGATCGTAGCGCACCGAGCCATTGACCTCCACGGCACCGTCTAGGTAGGCATGGTAGGCCTGCAGGAAGGCGCCCGGTGTTTTGTACTCGTAATCGTCGATGCCATCGTTCGGCGTCTTGCTCGCGTCCAGGCCGGTACTGGCCAGATCCTCGTAACGGTAAGTCATGCCACCCGTGACGAGCGTTGCACCGAGCGGCTGCTGGGTGCTGGCTTCGAGGTAGTACTGGGTCTGGTCGGCTTTATAAACGGCATGCTCGTAGTAGGAGTCCTGCTTGTGCTTGGCCAGGCCAACGGCAAAGCGCAGGCTGCCTTCGCCGAGGCTTCGGGTGGCGCTGGAAACGAACTGTTGGCGCTTGGTAAAGATGATTTCCGACATGCCGCCGAGGCCATCTGCATAAGGGATCAGCACCTGTCCGTTGGGAAGCAGGACTGGATTTTGTCCGTCCGCCGTGGCTTGTACAAAATTTCCATCCGGGCGAACCCAACCACGACGGTCTGGCGAGGCGCTCTTGCCCTTGCTCCAGTCGAAGGGGTTACCGTTTTCGTTATTTTTCACGGCATCGTAGTTGTTGCCCATGGCGCCGCCCATCCGCTTCTCGTCGACCAGGTCGAGACGACCCTTGATCTTGAAACCGCCGAGGTCGTCGAGGAAGAAGCCGATGCCGCCGAGATTGCGCTTGAAGCCGGTGTATTCAGAGACGCCATTGCCGTTGGCGTCGATGGAATCGTGCGCGTTATGGTTGAAGTTTGCGGTCAACGCGCCGCTGGAGAAGGTTTTGGCGCCGAACAGATCGGTATTCAGGTGACCGTAGGAGCCGAACTGCTGAACGGCGATGAATTCATCACGCGTCGGCCGGCGGGTGACGATATTTACCGAGCCGGCCAGGGCTTCCGGCGCGATCAGGCTGGTGCCGGCGCCACGCGAGATGTCGATCCGTTCGACGCCGCCCAGGCTGACGCTATCCAGTCCGTAGGCGGTGGAAACTGATGAAAAGATCGGGATGCCGTCGATCAGCAGCGTGGTGTAGCGGCCGGGCAGGTTGTTCAGCACGACGTTGCGCACGTTGCAGATCGAGCACTCGGTCTGTACCGAGATGCCCGGCCGCTTGTCGAGTGCTTCGGTCAACATCGTTGCGCCGGTCTTTTCCAGTTCGCGGGTGCCAATCGATTCGGTCGCGATGATTTCGTCGCGCAGGACCGGCTTGGCCCCCACTTCCTTGCCGGATCTGACCGTGATTTCGCCCAATTGCTTGTCGGCCATGACCGGGCCGGCGAAGGCCAGCAGGATGGCCAGGCTGAGCGGCTTGCGATCGCATGTGCGCATGATGACTCCTCCCTGAAGTCAATTCGAATTACTGATCGCGGCCCGGCTGCGTGACGAAACCGATCTTGCCGATGCCGGCCCGGCGGGCGGCGCTCATGGTCTCGGCGACGCTCTCGTAGCGGCTTTCGCGGTCGGCCTTGAGGTGCAGTTCGACGTTGGCATCCTGGGTTGCTGCATCGCGGAAGCGGGTTTCCAGCATTGCTGCATCGACCGGCTCGCTGCCGATGAACACCTTGTTGTCGGCGGTGATCGCCACCTGCAGAGTCATCGGTTTTTCCGGCGTAGGTGTGCTGGCGGCGCGGGGTAGGTCGACCTTGACCGAGTGCGTCATCAGCGGCGCGGTGATCATGAAGATGATCAGCAGGACCAGCATGACGTCGACCAGCGGCGTCATGTTGATCTCGGCCGTCGGCATCTGGCTGCCGGTGCCGTTGAAGCTGCCCATCGCCATGATCAGGCCTCCGCAGCAGCGCGGGCGCGCATCGGGTGGATCTGGGCGCTATTCGCGATCATCGGCTTGCCGACGGTGAAAAAGGCATGCAGGTCGTGGGCGAAGGCGTCGAGGTCGGCCAGGATGACGCGATTGACGCGGGTGAAAGTGTTGTAGGCGAACACGGCCGGCAGCGCGACGGCGAGGCCGGCGGCGGTCATGATCAGGGCTTCGCCAACCGGGCCGGCGATCTTCTCGAGCGCGGCCTGGCCGGTCATGCCGATGGCGACCAGCGCGTGGTAGATGCCCCAGACGGTGCCGAACAGGCCGACGAAGGGCGCCGTGGCGCCGGTCGTGGCGAGGAAGGTCAGACCGTTTTCCATGTCGGCCTGGGTGGTCGACAGTTGCTGGCGCAGGGCGCGTTCCATCTGCTCCGAGGGATCGAAATGCGAGGCGAGGCGGCCGGTGACCGTTTCGCAATCGTGGTTACAGCAGTTGGCCTGGCTCGCCAACTGGGCGTAGGGACTGTCCTCGCCGGCGTTGCGCAGCTGCTCGATGCCTTCAGTCACGCTGCTGGCGGCCCAGAAGGCGCCGACGGCCTTGGCTGCCTTGCGCAGGCGCCACCAGTCCCAAGCCTTGGCCAGGATCAGGTACCAACTGGCGACAGACATGGTGACGATCAGGACAGCGACCGTGTGTGAGACGGTATCGCTCTGCGCCCACAGGTGGGCCAGGCCGAAGGCGTTTTCTTGCGTAGTTTCCTGCATGTTATTGCTCCAATTTAAAAATGATAGGGACCAACACCGAGCTGGCAATCGCAGTTTCGCCGCGCTTGGCCGGTACAAATTTCCAGTTGCGTACAGTTTTCATCGCAGAGTCATCGAGGCGTTGGCTGCCAGATGAAGTCTTGATTTCGATGCTTTCGGCATTGCCCTGGGGGGTAACGAGAACGCGCAATACGACTTTGCCTTCTTCGCCCATGCGCTTGGCAAGGGGCGGGTAAGGGGGGGCTGGATTTCTCAGGTAATCAGCGTCGAAACGCGCCTGCGAGAGGGGTTCCGGGTTGGTCGTTGCCGGCGCGGGCGGCGCTTGCTTCAGTTCGGGGGGCGTCGCAACGGGGGCTGCTGGCGCTGGCGCATGACTTGTCGTGGCTTCGAGCGGGCTTGGGGCAGGCTTGTGCTGTGGCGGCTGCCTGGGTTGTGGTTTAGGCGTTGGCTTTGCCGCTGGTGAGGGCTTTGGGGGAGCAACGGGTTGAATGTTTGGCGGAGTGATTAAATCTACGATCATCGGCAGTTCTGCCGTTAATGGCGCGATGGCTTTGGCTGTCAGCGCAAAAATCACGATGGCGAGATGCAAAATGATGACAGCGCCCAGTAAGCCGCTGCGGCG